>JBJMGU010000206.1:0-13828 GCA_045807765.1 Blastocatellia bacterium | reverse complement strand
TCCGAGAAGACGCCGTCGTTCAGTGTCTCTCAACCGAAAGGACTTTATAAGTGCTTCGGCTGCGGCGCGGGCGGCAGCGTTTTTGACTTCGTCATGCGTATCGAAGGCTGTCAGTTTCCCGAATCGGTGCGCATCGTTGCCGAAAAAAGCGGCATCCCCATCCCTGCGGTTGACGAAACCGAAGATTACCAGAAGGCGCAGCACGACCGCGACGTCCTGCTGCGCCTGAACGACCTGGCGGCGCGGTTCTTCGAGATGAATTTGCTAGACGAGCAGGTCGGTGCGGCGGCGCGCGCGTACGTCGAATCGCGCGGTATCACGGATGAAACCCGAGCCCAGTTTCGCCTGGGCTACGTGCCCGATAGCTGGGATGCGCTGATTAACTTTCTGCGCGACAACCAGGCGACCGACCAGGACCTGACCATCAGCGGCCTCGTTGTCACGAAAGAGACCGGCGGATTTTATGATCGCTTTCGCGGGCGATTGATGTTTCCCATCGCCGATTCGCAGGGCCGCATCATCGCCTTTGGCGGGCGCGTGATGGGCGAAGGCGAGCCGAAGTATTTGAACTCGCCCGAAACCGCCGTCTACACCAAAGGGCGCAACCTCTACGGGCTCGCCTACTCAAAGAACGATATACGCCATGCGGGTTATGCCATCCTCGTCGAAGGCTACCTCGATTGCATGATTCCCTTTCAGGCAGGCATCCGTAACATCGTCGCCAGCCTCGGCACGGCGCTGACCGATAATCAAGTGCGCTTGCTGCGCCGGTACATGGATGCTCCACAGATCATCGTCAACTTCGATCCGGACACCGCCGGGCAGAACGCGACGATGCGCTCAATCGAGATGCTGCTGACGGAAGGCTTCAAGGTGAACATCCTGAAGATGCCGACAGACGACGACCCGGACGAGTACGTGCGCGCTTATGGTGGAGATGCATTTCGCGCATTGCTCAAGACGACACAGCCGTATATCGAATACATCATCGATATGACAGTAGCGCAGCATGACATCACACGGCCCGCCGGCAAGGTCGAAGCCGTCAACGCCATCATGCCGCATCTGGCCAGGATGCGTGACAAGGTGGCGCGCGCTGATTATTCAGATCAAGTCGCCGACCGGCTGAGAGTGGACTCGCGCGTCATCCGCGACGAGATGCGCCGCGTCGCCGTTCATCGCCAGCAAGCGCTCGACCCGAAACGGCTGCGCGCCGCTGCCGACATGACACAGGCAGAGCGACAGCTCCTTGAGCTAATGCTTGCCAATACGGACGTGCGCCGCGCAATCGTCGCCAACCTGCAAGAAGACGATTATTCAGAACTGGCCACCGGAGCCATTTTCACGGCGCTTATCAAGATTGAGCGCGAGGGAATGGAGCCGGATTTCGACAACCTGAGCGTGCGGCTTGAAGGTGAAGAAGAGCGAGCGATGTTGCCCGCCTTGCTGATGAGTGATCTGGCGTGGGCCGGCAGCCAGGAGTTTGAAACGTTGCTAAAGAAGGCCACCGAGGCGCTCTCTTCGTTGCGGCGTAAGCAGATCGAGCGCCGATTAGAGGTCATTCAGATCGAGATCGGCCAGGCCGAAAGCAATCAAAATCATTCTCGTGTCCTTGAACTGTTCCAAGAAAAGGCGGCGCTCAAGAGGCGCAAGCTGGCAATCGCCGCATCAGGCGCTGAGTCCTGAGGTGTTCTTTTTTTGTTGCGCTAATCCGGCGTGAACAACGAATCGTATGTCCCTATGCAAGATGTCATCGCGTTCGCGCAATGACATCTTGACAGAATCAATCAATGCGGGTAGGAATTCACAGAGGCGTTGTGCAGAATGCGGAGTCCGACCCCCACAGGAGAGCCGACCGTGTCAGAACTCAACGAGAAATATTCGGATGAAGTAGAGAAACTTCTCGAGATGGGGAAGGAGAAGGAGTACCTGACTTTTGACGACATTAATCGGCTGCTGCCGCCGGAGTTGAATTCGGCTGACGACATCGAAGCGATCTTCGACGTGATCGGCGCGGAAGGGATTTCAATATCTGAGAACGACGAAAAATTCATGGAAGTGGCTGCCATCGCCGATCACAACGGCGATGGCAAGATCGATAATGCCATTGAAGAAGAGATCGATCTCGACCTGACGACGGCGAGTCTCGACAAGACGAACGATCCGGTGCGCCTCTATCTGCGCGAGATGGCGGTTGTGCCGCTGCTGACGCGCGACGGTGAAGTCGCAATCGCGCGCCGCATCGAGCGCGGCAGGATGCGGATTCATAAAGCCATTGCGCGAGCCCCTATCTGCATTGAGCAGATGGTTGAAATCGGCGAGCGCTTGAAGAATGGCGAATTGCACATCAAAGAGCTTGTCAGCTTTAACGAACAGGAACCGATCACCGACGAGCGTGTCGAAGAATATTTGAATGCAACGATCAACGATCTGGCCGAGTTAAGAAAAGATTATCAGCGGATGCTGAAGCTCGAAGAGCAGCTTCAGGAGGAACACAAGAAATCGCCGAAGCTGCCGCGCATCAGGCGGAGCATCGCCCGCGTCCGCATCGAAGTCAGCCGACGGGCGCGGCGGCTCGATCTGCTGGCGCAGCAAGAGGATTATTTCGCCGGCCTGATCCGTGATTGCGTGGCGCAGGCCCGCGATGCGCGCGCTGGCATCGAAAAATCGCGCCGGGCGCTAGAGAAGAAGAAGTGGAACGAAGACGAGCGCGAATTCAAACGCAACCTGCGCGACGCCGAGCGGCGGCTCACCGATCTTGAAGAGATGTGGCACACACCCGCACTCGAAATGGAACGCGCCCTTGGGCAAATTCAAATCGGCGAATACGAAGCCAACCTCGCCAAGCGTGAGCTGATCGAAGCCAACTTGCGGCTCGTCGTCTCAATTGCCAAGAAATACACCAACCGCGGGCTGCAATTCCTCGACTTGATTCAAGAAGGCAACATCGGCCTGATGAAAGCGGTTGATAAGTTCGAGTGGCGGCGTGGCTACAAGTTCTCGACGTATGCGACGTGGTGGATACGCCAGGCGATCACCCGCGCTATCGCCGACCAGGCGCGCACGATCCGCATTCCGGTTCACATGATCGAAACGATCAACAAGCTGATCCGCACATCGCGGGCGCTGGTTCAGGAATTGGGCCGTGAGCCAAGCTCCGAAGAGATTGCGCACAAGATGGACATTCCGGTTTCAAAGGTGCGCAAGGTGCTGAAGATCGCCCAGGAGCCGATCTCGCTTGAAACGCCCATCGGCGAAGAAGACGACTCGCACCTCGGCGACTTTATCGAAGACAAAAACATCGCCAACCCGGCGGACGCGGTGATTACCTCGAACCTGCGCGAGATCACCGAAGAGGTCTTGAAATCGCTGACGCCGCGCGAAGAGAAAGTCATTAAGATGCGCTTCGGTCTGGGGCCGAATGGCAGCGAGCACACACTCGAAGAGGTCGGCCAGCACTTCGCCGTCACTCGCGAGCGTATCCGCCAGATCGAAGCCAAAGCATTGCGCAAGCTGCGACACCCGTCGCGCTCGCGTAAGCTGAAAGCCTTCCTCGAATCGGCGCGGCCATAACTGGCCGGCGTTTACGGCGCAATCAAATAAAATTTTCTCTGTTAATCAATCGGGCGGATAGGGCCTTCGTTGCGACCCAGAGTCTTGGGTTGTTCGGGCGGATCTTCGTCCGCTTGCCTTGCGGGTGTTGAAGCTGGCGCAGGAGGTGCGCTCTGCGGCGGGCGCGGCGCGACATCAAGCGAATCATCACCGCCAAGCGTCTGTTTGTAACGCGACAGCATGTCGTCGACGCGCGCGCGCCGTTGTGCTTCTTCGTATTCATGCTCGGCAGCGGCCAGTTTCGCGTCGGTCTCACTCATTCCCGGTCTTTGCAATCGTGACCGCATCTCGTCAATCGTTCCCGACGGGTCGGTGGCGTCAAACGGCGCGTGAATGCCGGCGAGGTTTTCGCGCATCGCCGTCAGGTGAGTTTCGGTTGCTAAGGATTCGCCCTGCTGGCGGCGCTCATTGCGCAACTGGCGGGCGCGCGCTGCCGATGATCTAGCTTCGCCGATCTGCTGCCTGAGCAGATCGCGGTGTGCGCCGAGCTGCACCAATTCACGGCCCGCCGATTCGGCAGAAGCCAGGTCGCCGCGCTCGCGCGCCATGCGCTCGCGCTCGGTGACGCCGATCATCTTCAATTCAACTTCGGCGAGCTCCTTCTCGAACATCTTCACGGACGCCAGCGTCTGAACTTCAAGCTCGTTCAGGCGAGCGATCTCGGCGCGAGTAATCTGGCGCACGTCTTTGTCCGGGCTGCTGGTGCGCTCGATTAAATCATCGAGGTAAGAATTGATCATCCGCTTGGTGCGATTCCACATCTGCGAAAACCTCAAGAGCGGCGCGCTCACTTGCGATGAGCGCGCCGCTCAGACTAGTTCAATTGCTTTTGGTTGGCGGCTTATTGCCTTCTTGATCAATCGGCTGAGGCCGCCCACCGGGTTGTCCAGAAACCGGCAATGTCAGCGGCTTTACAAACTTGACGCGAAAGACCGCGCCGGGATTGACTTGAATTTCGCCGCCTTTGGTCAGCAGCAAGCCGGCAAGCAGACCGCCGCCGAGCGTCGCCGCGCCCGCCGCTGCGCCACCGCCCGACAGCAGGATGACGCCCGTAGCCGCGCCGCCGATGCCGGCGCTGCGGTAGACGTTCTCAGCCGTCTTCTCGCCGCGATGGCCACCGCTCACTTTGCCTTCGTCGTTGGCCTTCATCTTCTCGTTTTTATCCCAGTCGTCAATGCCGGCTAGCGCGATAAAGACTTGCTCGTCGCCCCACGGCATCGAAACCCGCTCAAAGGCAATCGCGATGTTGCCGGCCTTCTGGCCGCGCCCGGCGGCCTTCACCGCGGTCACGCGGCCCTTGAACTCGGTGCCGCGCGGGATCACCAGATCACTGCCGACATAGATCGGCTCGTCGAGAACGGCGGTAACCGGGTCGCCGACTTCGCTCAGCTTAGAGCTAAGCCGCGTCTGCAAGATGAGCTTGGCCTTGGTGTCCACCTCGACGGTGGCTTGACGCGAAGTCTGCGGGCGGGCTGCCGCCGATAAGGCGACAATAAGAAATAGCATTGCGGTAGAGACTATTCGTTTCATTACAAACCTCCCGGGTGCATACAGACCGCCTGCATCGATCTTAATTCCACCCCTTTAGTGTGGTCAAGAAAATCAGTTTTGTGAACGCTGGTAGAAAAGTGCCGGCACGACTGGCCTCATTCGCCGATGGCGGCGCGGATACACGCCGCCAGCGCACTGGCTTGCGCTTCGATGTGTTCCTGCTTTTCGCCTTCGATCATGATTCGGGCCAGGTTTTCTGTACCAGAATATCGAACGAGCAAACGGCCCCGACCTTGCATCTCATTTTCAAGATTATCCATCGCTAATTTCACTTCGGGGAGCGAATCCAAAGGCACTTTGCGACGGACGCGGACATTGACCAGGATTTGTGGGAAACGCTTCATCGCCGCCGCTAACTCGGCTAGCGAACGGCCCGCTGCACGGACGGCGCGCAACAGCTCGATTGCCGTAATCATGCCGTCGCCGGCCAGCGAAATCTGCGGGAAAATAATATGCCCCGACTGCTCGCCGCCGAGCCGTGCGTCGCGCGTCAGCAGCTCTTCCAGCACATAACGGTCGCCGACGTTAGCGCGCACCAGCGCGATGCCGCGCTCGCCGAGCGCCAGTTCTAACCCGATGTTGCTCATCACCGTGGCAACCACTGTGTCGCGGTTAAGCTGGTCACGTCGCTTTAACTCGTCGGCAAGAATCAGCAACGTCGCGTCGCCGTCCACCAGACGGCCCTCGGCGTCAGCGAACAGAGCGCGGTCGGCGTCGCCGTCAAAGGCAATCCCAAGGTCAAGATGCCGCTCGACGACAAGGCGTTGCAAGCCTTCGAGATGCAGCGAGCCACAGCCTTCATTGATGTTGCGCCCGTCGGGCGAATCATTGATGACTTCAATACGGGCACCCAGCCGCCTGAACAATTCGGGGGCGAAGCGCGAGGCCGCGCCGTTCGCGCAGTCGAGGCCGATCTGCATGCCTTCGAGCCGCAAGCCTGCGGCGATCTCATCCACCAGGAATTCAAAATAGGACGCTTGATACTCGGCCTCGCGAGCGTGCAAGCGTTGCTCATCAATTGCAGTTAAAGCCGTCGGCGGCTCGTCCGCCGCATCGCCAATCGCCGCAACGTCACGCTCGACACGCTGCTCCATTTCATCCGCGAGTTTCTTGCCGGTCGGCGAAAAAACCTTGATGCCATTATCGCTGAATGGATTGTGCGAAGCCGAGATCACGATGCCGGCGTCGAAGCCGTGGGCGCGGGTCGCAAACGCGACACCCGGTGTGGTGATAACGCCGGCAGATTCGACACTGGCTCCCGCAGCCAGCGCGCCGCGGGTAAGCGCAGCCTCGATCATCGGCCCGGATTCGCGGGTGTCGCGGCCAATCAGCAGGCGCGGAGCGCGGCCCAGATCACGGGCGATGTTAACGACCAGCGCGCGACCGATCCGTTCGACCGTCGCCGCGTCGAGCGGAAACTCACCGGCTCGACCACGGATTCCATCTGTCCCGAAAAGCCTGGTCGCGTTCGCCTGCGACATTCGATTGGTTCCTCCTGGTCAGTGACACGCTCAGGGGCGCACTTGTATCGTTGCCGGCTCGACGGCGCGCACCATCACCTTGTCGGCGAAGGCTGCCGTCAAGCTCACTTCGGGCTTGAATCGGTTTGGCCCGACGGACTCTGACTTGAAATCTGCGGCGACGGTCAAATCCGCAATCGTCATCTGATCGATCAGCGAGCGCGGCCCATAGAGCGTCACCGTCACCGTCGCCGGCCTGGTTCTCGCGCCGCCCGGCCCGTTGATCAATGTCACTGGAACGCCACTCAGCGTGCGCTCCTTGCGCTGCTCGTTGATGACTACCGAGAGCGATACTTTGCGCGGGCTCTGGTCGCTCAGGTTGACGTTTGCCGAGCCGATGTCAATCGCCACGGTTTCAGTTAAAGAATCGCTTCGCCCGGTTAGCCGTACCGTCTCGGTAGATACTTCGTTAATGTCGCGGACGCGGCTTTCGGCGCCGCCGATGCGCACAGTCGGCGGGATGATCTGCCAGCCGATCACCTCAAAGCCCGAGGGCGGCTCGCCGTCGAAGCGCGGCTTAACCGGCACATCTTTCTCGATGACCCGCTCGACGCGGACGCGAATCTCGCGTGGGTCAACAATCGCCTTGACGCTCGCAGGCAAGCGGCCCGTGTCAACCATCAATTGCTTGACGCGCACGCCGGGTTCGACGCCGCGCATATCGGCTAACACGGTGATTTCTGTTGGGCGTATCGAATCCACCAGGTCGCGCGGGCCTTCGAGGTAAACCTGTGCCGACGGCGCGTCGGTGTCGGTCACTTCAAGGTTCGGTGATTCTGGCAGGTTCTGAAAGAGAATCGGCACGTTGCGCAGAGTCACCTGCGCGATGGGCCGCGACGCCACCGACAACCAGAGCACCGCCGTGATCAACAGGGCAAGCACCTTCAGCCCGGTATTTTCCAGGATGTAATCCTTCAAATACTCTCTGATGGCTATCAGGTAACGCTGCACTGTCTCTTCACTCCTAGGGCACCGGTCACTTGATGAACGACTCGCTGATCGACTCACGCGCGGCTTCCGGTTTTCTGCCGCGGCGCGAGCGGCGGCGCGGGCGCATGATGTCGGCGATGCGGCCAGGCGGCTGGAACGCTTCGCGCAGGCGGTCGCGCAGAGCGGCGCTGTTTAGATAACGCGAAATCTCGCCGCGCTCGACGAACGAAACGATGCCGGTCTCTTCGCTGACGACGACGGCGACGGCATCAGTGTCTTCGGTAATGCCGATGGCGGCGCGGTGGCGCGTACCGAGTTCTTTCGAGAGGCGCGGGTTGAGCGTCAACGGCAAAAAGCAACTGGCAGCGGCAACGGTTTTGTAATTGCGGATGATGGCCGCGCCGTCGTGCAAAGGCGTGTGCGGATCAAAGACCGTCACTAACAGGTCGTACGAGAGCCGCGCCTCAAGCTCGACGCCCGTGTCGATGTAGTTCTGTAAGCCGACGTTGCGCTCCAAGACAATCAGCGCGCCGATCTTGCGCGAAGACAGCGTGGTCGCCGCCAGCAGGATTTCCTCGAAAGTCTCCTGACGGCTGGAGCGCCCGAAGGGCCGCCGGATATTCGAGCCGACGCGCATCAACGCCGAGCGAATCTCCGGCGCGAAGATCACCAGAATGGCGAAGCCGAAATAGAGCAGCGTGTTGCGCATGACGAACTGGAGGGTTTCCAGTCCGAGGATCACCGACAACTGATAAAGCAAGCCGACGCCGAGCAGACCGACAGCCATTTGCACGGCACGTGTGCCGCGCACCAGCTTCAACAGACCATAGATGATCGCCCATACGGTAATGAAATCGATCAGGTCGGTAAAGCGCAACTGCTCAATGAATCTGAAAAGCTCGGCGGAACGGCTCATCTTATTTTCTAACCACAGGTGATTGGGTGCCGGGCGCGGCACCTGTGTCATGCCCTTATTTTCGGAAGCTCGACACCTATGCTTATGGTATCGGCTGCCCGGTTGTTTATCAAGCAAAACGCTTTTACGCCCCCGGTCATCCTGGCAGTTTTATGTCATGAGGCGATATCGCAGAGCCTCCTGCTTGCTTGGACGGCTCTGCCATCAGCAGGTAGCTTGCGTCGGGACTATGAGCTTTGCGAGGCCAACAGTTACACGATCTCGTTCCGAGTTTCATACATGCTCACCCGATTTGCGTATGAAATCGGCGCATCCTCCAGGCTTACAAGGCCATGTCACTTAGAAAAATCAGCCGATTTTTCAAATCGTCGTTTGTGGCACCGCAATTGCCAATGTAAGAGTGTCCGAGTGAAAACAATCAAGGGTGGGAGTTATGACAATCAAACTGGTTAAAAAGAATCAGCAAACGCCAAACGACGTGAAACCGGCTCAGGAGCCGACATTCGCTCAGCTTCTGTCGAATGCGCAAGGGTGGGTCGAGGAGTTCAAGAGCCACAAGGCCAAGAATAATCAAGCCCTCATTGGAATGCTGCGGCGGAGCTAGGCTCAAACGGCTGTGGCATACTGGACGGAGGCCATTCCATCTTGCCACATTTAATCACGAGCGCTTATAGCGCGCTCCTTAATCGCTTTCCTTCTCTCCCAGAAGCAAACCCAACCAACTCTATTGCGCCAGCCGTAAGGCTTTGAGGTTTATCGCTGCATCAAAGATGCGGTCGGCGACCTGGCGCTTGGTGAGCAGCGGCAGCTCGACATTCTCAATTGCCGATACCAATGTCACGCGATTGGTGTCTACGTCAAAGCCGGCGTCGCTCGCCGAAACGTCGTTGGCAACCATCAAGTCGGCATTCTTGTTCTGCAATTTCTTTAGCGCGTTAGCGATGACGTTCTCGGTTTCGGCAGCAAAGCCGATCACCAGGCGCGAGCCTTTCATCCGGCCCACCGTCGCTAGAATGTCTTCGGTCGGCTCTAGGTCAAGCACCAGCTCCTGGTCGGCTTTCTTGATCTTCTGCTCGGCGGCCCGCGCCGGGCGATAGTCGGCAACCGCCGCTGCCATCACCACCACGGTCGCCGCATCCAGATGGCCGAGAACGGCGTCGAGCATTTCAGCGGCAGACCGGACGCGAATCGACTGCACGCCTTCAGGTGGCGTCAACGCCACCGGCCCGGTAATCAGCGTGACAGTTGCGCCCATTGCTGCTGCCGATTCGGCCAGCGCATATCCCATCTTTCCAGACGAACGGTTAGTGATGCCGCGCACAGGGTCAATCGCTTCATAGGTCGGCCCGGCGGTAATCAAGACGTGCTCGCCTTTGAGCGGCGCGGCATTCTGGGCTGGTCGCAGGAAGGAGAGTACGCGATCAACGATCTCGGACGGCTCGGCCAGGCGGCCTGCTCCGACCGTGCGGCAAGCGAGATAGCCTTCGCCCGGATCAATGAAATGGACGCCGCGCTCACGCAGCCGCCGGACATTTTCACGGGTCGCCGGGTGCGCCCACATTTCAACATTCATCGCCGGCGCGACCCACACAGGCGCGGTTGTCGAAATATAGAGCGTCGTCAGAAAATCGTCGGCGATGCCGTTGGCAAATTTCGCCAGCAAGTTAGCCGTCGCCGGGGCGACCAGCAACAGGTCAGCCGCTTGCGCGATCTGTATGTGCTTGATCTCCGGGTCGGCGGTCGGCGCAAACATCTCGGTGACGACTTCGTGACCGGAGATGGCTTGAAAGGTGAGCTTGCCGACAAATTCAGTGGCGTGCCGGGTCATCACCACCTGCACGTCAGCGCCGCCCTTTTGCAAGCCGCGTAACACCTCGACGGCTTTGTAGGCCGCGATACAGCCAGTCACTCCGAGGACAACGCGCATATCTTCGCCCCTCAGGGAAGTCTAGCGAGATTGCCAAAAGCTGTTTTCGATTGCAATTGCCTGTAGCACAATCCGATAGATGGCGCGAGTCGCGGCGCCATCTATCGGATTGTGCTACACCCGAATGAACACTGCTCTAGTCGATCAAATCCAGCGAGTCGTAAGAGCTATCGACATAGGCTCGATAGGCTCCAGCGACTCGACAGACTTCTTACTCTTCAGTCTTGCTCGGTTTGACGATGGGCTGATAAGGCACCAGCCCGCGCTCGACCTCATCGAGCGCCACACGCGTCGGTTTGCGCGCGCTGGAATGAAGGCGCGGCCTGGCGCCTTTCTGAATCTGTTTGCTGCGTCGCGCCGCCAGCAGCACTAGCCGGTATTTGCTGTCTATCTCTGTCGTCCAATCTTTTTCTTCTTCGTTGTCAGCCATTTTCTTATTCACCTCCAAATGTATCCAGTATCGATTTTATCTTATTCTTTTGCCGCATCGGGCGGCGGCGTTCGGCGACGATGATCGCCTTCAGCGCCCCGAAGGCGCGGTCGCGATCATCATTGATGATGACGTAATTGAATTGCTCGTAAAGCTTCACCTCGGCGGTCGCATTCGCCAACCGCCGGGCCAGATCGTCAGGCGCGTTCAGATTGCGCCGCCGCAGTCGCGCCTCGAGCACTTTCTTAGACGGCGGCAGGATGAATACGGTTACCGCTTCCGGCATGCGCTCGCACATCTGTGCCGCGCCCTGCACGTCTATGTCCATAAGCACATCGTTGCCATCGGCCAGCATCTGCTCAATCGTCGCCCGGTGCGTGCCGTAATGATAGCCATGCACGCATGCCGATTCGATGAACTCGCCGCGCTCGCGCATCTCCAGAAACGTCCTCTCGTCGACAAAGACATAATCCACGCCGTCGCGCTCCTGGCCACGCGGTTGCCGCGTCGTGTAGGAGATTGAATAGCGCAAGCGCCGGAGCCGCTTCATAGCGCGCTCGACAAGCGACGATTTGCCCGCGCCCGATGGCGCTGACACAACAATCAGGGTGCCGCGCTCCGGCATATAGCCGCGCCGCCGCGGCCTCTTCTTCGTCGTTTCGGCCACCGCTTCTTCGATGGCCTCAACCTCACTCGACATTCTGGCCCTGCTCCCGCATCTTCTCGACTTCGGTTTTGATGATGATCGCAGCGTCGCTGATGGCGATGTCGCTGGCCTTCGAGAGAATCGTGTTCGCCTCGCGGTTCATCTCCTGGAGGATGAAATCGATGCGCTTGCCGACCTCTTCATCGGCGCGCAGCAGGTCGCGCATCTGCACGAGATGACTCTTGAGTCGGGCGATCTCTTCGCTGATGTCCGAGCGGTCGGCCAGCAGAATAGCTTCCTGCGCCAGTCGCGTTTCATCTACCTGAGCACCGCTCTGCAAATCCGCCAAACGTTTTTGCAAGCGCTCGCGATAAATGCCCGGCAAGCGCTCAGCTTCGGTTTCAATCGTCGGCAGTTGTTTGGCAATCATGTCGAGTCGCGATTGCAGCTCGGCGGCCAGTTCCTGGCCCTCGACCAGACGCATCTCGGCCAACGCGATCAGCGCTTGCGAGACGGCAGCGACGACGCCCGCCGCCACGGCTTCGTCGAGCTGGCTACTGTCCTGCGACACCTGCAATGCGCCGGGCAGCTTGGCGATCAATTCGAGCGACGGATCGCCTTCAAGGCCGAACTCCTGCTTCATCTCGCTGAGCGCCGACAGATAGCCGGCGACCAGCGGTCGGTTGATCTGGAAGGTCGCCTCTTTCATCTGCTCGACCGCCATCGTCAAGTCAACACGCCCGCGATGCAGTGCCGCCTGCACCTGCTTCTTGATCGTCAATTCCAAACTGGCGAATTCCTGCGGCAAGCGCACGTGCACATCGAGAAAGCGATTGTTGACCGAACGAATATCAACGCGCACTTTGAAGTTGGAGCCTTCGGCGCTTCCCTGCCCGAACCCTGTCATGCTTTTGATCATAAGCCATCAGCCAGAAGCCGGAAGCCGACAGTCAGAATCGCCCGAAGGTGCTTGCCAATCGCACCGCGCCGCTCTGACCGGCAACGCCTAACTACTGACCAGTCTCCCTTCGTCCTCCGCAACCAGTTCGTCGGAGAATTGCAATTCATAAAGCTCGCGGTAGATGCCGCCGCGCGACATCAACTCGTTGTGCGTGCCGGTGTCGGCAACCTGCCCGCGATGCAGCACGACGATCTTATCGGCGCGATGAATCGTCGTCAGCCGGTGCGCGATGACCACCGTCGTCCGTCCGCGCATGAGGTTTGCCAGAGCTTGCTGTACCAGGCGTTCAGATTGCGTGTCGAGTGCCGAAGTCGCTTCATCGAGGATTAGAATCGGCGCGTCTTTGAGCAGCGCCCGCGCAATCGCCAGCCGCTGACGCTCGCCGCCTGACAGCTTGACGCCGCGCTCGCCGATGACCACGTCATAGCCGCCACGTTCCATTATAAAGTCGTGCGCGTAAGCGGCGCGAGCCGCCCGCTCGATCTCTTGTTGGCCGACATCGGGCCGCCCGTAAGCAATGTTACTTTGAATCGTGTCGTTGAAGAGGATGACCTCTTGTGTCACCAGCGCCAACTGTGCGCGCAGCGAAGCCAGCCGCGCCTCGCAGATGTTGACACCATCAACCGTGATCTCGCCGCGGCTCGCGTCGTAAAAACGCATCAGCAAGTTCGTCAACGTCGTCTTGCCCGCGCCCGACAGCCCGACCAGTGCGACGACTTCACCGCGCTGCACATTGAGATTAACATCACGGATCGTCCAGTCCGTCGAGTCGCCATACTTGAACGACAGGTCACGGAACTCAAGGCGGTCACTCAAGGGTTTCAGCTCGACGGCATCGGCTCTATCCGCGATCTCTGTGTGGGTGTCGAGCAGCTTGTAGATGCGCGTCGTCGCCGCGAACGATTGCTGAAAGTAATTCTGTATCCGTGATAGCTTGCGTAGCGGATCGTACATCTGCAACATCGCGACGATGTAGGCAGCGAAGGTGCCGATGGTCATCAGCCCCGTTGCCGTCAGGCGCTGCGCGTAGAGCAGAAAAGCCGCGGCGAGCACCACGCCAAGCAGTTCAAGAATCGGCGACGACAAATAGACGACGCGCGCCGCCCGCACCTGAGTCCGCGCCAGCTGCACCAGCGCCTGCCCAAACCGCCGTTGCTCGAATCCTTCCATGCCGAACGCTTTGACGATACGGTGGCCAGAGATAGTCTCTTGCGCCAAGTCCAACACCTCTTCGGTTCCCTCTTGCGTCGAGTGGGCGATGTGTCGCAAGCGGCGACCGAACTTCACCGACAGCCCATAAATCAGCGGCCCGACCAACAGCACGGCGAGCGTCAG
>JBJMGU010000205.1:0-18669 GCA_045807765.1 Blastocatellia bacterium | reverse complement strand
GGCGGGCGCCACAAATTGCGCCTGGAAGACAGCGGGCTGGCGCGCGAGCTGACCGCCAATGGCGGGCGGCTGATCGCCGATTATGATAGCTATCAGGTGGTCGAAGTCGATTCCGCCACCGCGCAATCCTACAAAGCCCGCAACAGCGTCGAGGTGAAAGACGAATATAACCTCATCATGCTGAACGCCGGCAGCATCGATACCACGACGCCTCAGGCAAAGGAATTTTCCGTCGCCAGCGTCGCCGCCGAGCCGAACGGCAGGCACATGCACCTGGTGCAGTTTGCCGGCCCTATCAAGCCGGAGTGGTACGACGCGCTGGCCGCTACGGGCGTCGAGATTGTCACCTACATTCCGAATAATGCCTATCTCGTTTATGGCGACAGCCGCTCGCTGCGCCGCGTTGACCGCCTGATGAAAGCCAATCAGCCGGTGCAGTGGCAGGGCGAATACGAGGACGCCTACAAAATCGATCCGGCTATCTACATGAGCGAGAAGCGCAACGAAGACTTGCGCCTTCAAGGCAAAGTAGTCGGCGCTACCAGCTATTACACCATTCAGGTCTTCAAGAGCCAGAAAAGCGTTGGCAGCGACACGCTGACCTACATCGATAGCATCAAGCTGGCGGAAAAGGTGCGCTGGAACATTCTCAGCTACACCAACATCACGGTTGCGTTGCAGGAAAGCTTGGTCAAAGACCTGGCCTCGCGGCCCGACGTCGTCTACATCGAGCCGTTTGTCGAGCCCAAGAAACTCGACGAGCGCCAGAACATGGTGGTTTCCGGTAACACCACCGGGGGCGTCCCCAACACAGGGCTGTCCTGGTTCACTTATCTGGCCAACAAGGGGTTCACGCAGGCGCAGTTCGACACCTCGAACTTCCTGGTCAACATCTCCGACAGCGGCCTTGACAATGCCAACCCCGCCGCGCCGAATCATTTCGCGTTCCACCGCGGCGGCGACATCTCTTCGACCAGCCGCGTCGTCTACGCGCGCCTGATTGGCACGCCCAACGGCGGCAGCACGCTCCAGGGCTGCGACGGCCACGGCACGCTTAACAGCAGCATCATCATGGGTAACGTGCCGAACGGCACGGTCGGCGGCGTCAACTTCAACGCCGCGCCGCACGCCGACGCCAGCGGCTTCCACTACGGCCTCGGCGTCAACCCATTCATCAAAATCGGCTCGTCGGTGATCTTCGACCCCGACAACTTCACCAACCCGAACGTCACCAACCTCGAAGCGCAAGCCTATAACGACGGCTCGCGCATCAGCAGCAATAGCTGGGGCAACAGCTCGAACACCTATGGCACGTTCGGCCAGTCCTATGACGCCATCGTGCGCGACGCCCAGTCTGCCAGCTCATCGTTCCCCGCCGCCGGCAATCAGGAGTACGTGATTATCTTCGCCGCCGGCAACGGTGGATCGGGCGCCAACACCGTCGGCCAGCCCGGCACCGCCAAGAACGTCATCACCGCCGGCGCCTCTGAAGGCGTGCAGGCGTTCGGCGGCGCCGACCAGTGTGGCATCGGCGACACCGGCGCTGACCAGGCCAACGACATCATCAGCTTCTCAAGCCGCGGTCCGACGAGCGATGGCCGCAAGAAGCCGGACATCGTCGCACCGGGCACCCACATCTCTGGCGTCGTCGGGCAAGCGTCGGGCCTGGCCACCGGCACCGGCGCGCAGAATGCCTGCTTCGACGCCAGCGGCGTCTGCGCCGGGGTCGGGGCCAACAACTTCTTCCCAGCCGGCCAGCAGTTCTACACGGCATCGGACGGCACCAGCCACTCGACGCCGGCGATTGCCGGCGCCGCCTCCCTGGTGCGCCAGTTCTTCATCAATCAAGCGCTCGCCGCGCCCAGCCCGGCCATGACCAAGGCCGCGCTGATGAACTCGGCCAGCTACATGAACGGCGTCGGCGCCAATGACAATCTCTGGTCGAACAACCAGGGCATGGGCCTGATGAACGTCGACCGGCTGTTCACGACCATCGCGACTAATAGCATCCTGCGCGACCAGCAGGCCGCCGACCTGTTCACGGCGACCGGCCAGCAGCGCGTCATCAACGCCACGGTGGCCGACAACACCAAGCCGTTGCGCGTCACTCTGGTGTGGACTGACGTCCCCGGCCCGACCAGCGGCAATGCCTTCGTCAATAACCTCGACCTCGAAGTCACAGCCGGTGGCAATACTTACAAAGGCAATGTCTTCAGCGGCGCCAACTCGGCGACCGGCGGCAGCGCCGACACAGCCAACAACGTCGAGAGCGTCTTCATTCCGGCGGGCGTCACCGGCCCGGTGCTGGTGCGCGTCAAGGCAGCCAACATCGCCGGCGATGGCGTGCCCGGCAATGTCAGCGTGCTCGATCAGGACTACGCCCTGGTCATCACCAACGTGACCGCGGCGGGCGCGGCGCCGAGCCTCTCTTCGGCGGGCGCGACCCTGGTGAGCGAAAGCTGCACACCGGCCAACGGCGCGATTGATCCGAACGAGACAGTCACCGTCAGCTTCTGCGTGCAGAACGTCGGCAACGCCGACACGACGGCGGCCCTGGCCGGGACGTTGCAGGCGACTGGCGGCGTCACCAGCCCGAGCGGCCCGCAGACCTACGGCGTCGTGACGCAAGGCGGCCCGCCGGTCTGCCGCAACTTCACCTTCACCGCCACCGGCACCTGCGGCGGCACGCTTACGGCGACGATTCACTTCCAGGACGGCGCGACCGATCTCGGTAACGTCACTTACACGTTCACGCTGGGCGTGATCAACACCATCTTCGCGCAGAACTTTGACGGCGTGACCGCCCCGGCGTTGCCCGCAGGCTGGACGACGTCGTTTGTCAACGGCAGCGCCTGTTCTATCGGCAGCAACTGGACGACCACGGCGACCAACGTGGACACCGCGCCCAACGCCGCTTTCCACAACGACGTAAACTGCATCACGGACAACTACCTCGTGTCGCCGGCAATCAACATCACGTCGGGGACGGCGGTGCTGACTTTCCGCAACGCCTTCAACCTGGAGGCGGGCTTCGACGGCTCTGTGCTGGAAGTCACAACCGACGCCGGCGCGACCTGGGCCGACATCACCAGCGCGGGCATCGGCGGCAGCTTCGTGTCAGGCGGCTACAACCGCACGATCAGCGTTAACTTCAGCTCGCCCATCGCTGGACGCCAGGCGTGGTCGGCGCTGAGCGGCGGCACCACGGCGACGCCCACCTACATCACCACGATGGCGAACATGGGGGCGAGCCTCGCCGGCAAGACGATCCAGCTCAGGTGGCGCGTGGCCTCCGACTCATCGGTGGGCGCCACCGGCCAGTGGGTCGATACCATCACAATCACCGACGGCTTCGTCTGCTCCACGACCTGTGGTGCGCCGGCCTGCACGATCACCTGCCCGGCCAACATCACCAAGTCGAACGACCCGAACCAGTGTGGCGCAGTCACCACTTACTCCGCGCCGACGACGACGGGGACGTGCGGCACGGTGACCTGCTCGCCGGCTTCGGGTTCGTTCTTCCCGAAAGGCACGACGACCGTCACCTGCTCGACGACGGCTGGCCCAAGCTGTTCGTTCACCGTTACGGTCAACGATACGCAGCCGCCTTCGATCACCTGCCCGGCTAACGTTACAGCCGTGACGACAACGCCGGGAGCCCCGACCGCCACGGTCAACTATCCGCCGCCGACGGCTTCCGACAACTGCCCCGGCGTCACCACCAGTTGCACCCCGCCTTCCGGCTCGACCTTCCCTCTGGGGACGACCTCAGTCACCTGCACGGCGACTGACACTTCGGGCAACACCGCGACGTGTAGTTTCACCGTCACGGTCTTTGACGGCAGGCTGCAGGATGACTTCGAAGCCTGCAACGACACGGTGCTCTTCAACACCGTGACCGGTGACTTCCGCTGGTGCTGCCATGGCACGATCTTCACGGGTCGGGCCAAGGTGACGCGCGCCGGCAGCACCTACTCGCTGGTTCTGGACGCGGTCAGTGCGCGCGTGCAGATCACGCTCAACGCGGGTGCGTCAACGCCCAACGGCAATGCCTCGCTGCAAGTGCCGCCGGGCAAGACCGCCTGCACGATCTTTGATCGTGACATTCGCAATGACACCTGCGTTTGCGGAGTCGCCGCGCCGCCTACGACGACCCTCCGCTAAGGCGTAATTAATCGACGAACAGGGGAAGCTTCGACTTCCCTGCAACCGGGCCGATTGCGCGAAGCAGTCGGCCCGTTCTTTTTATTGACTGTGATAGGAAGGGCGAAAGAGTTCAGGCAGCGACGATTGCATCGGCGACGCGAACGGCGTCCACGATCTCGCGGACGTCGTGAACGCGAATCAAGTGGGCGCCGCGCAGGATTGCGGCGGCAACTGAGGCGGCGGTGCCAAAGACGCGCTCCATTTCATCGCGGCCCGTCAGCGCGCCGATGACGCGCTTGCGCGAGGTGCCGATCATCAACGGCAGGTCGAACGACGCCAAACGGTCGAGGTGATTTAGGATGGCGAGGTTCTGCTCGACGGTTTTGCCGAAGCCGATGCCCGGGTCGATGATGAGCTGCGCGCGGCTGACACCGCGCGCTTCGGCTTCGCGGACGGCGAGATTCATGTCGCGGTCTATCTCGGCAAAGATGTCCGGACTTGGCGACATCTGCTGCATGGTCGCCGGCTCGCCGCGCATGTGCATGAGGATGAGCGCCGCCCGTGACGCTGCGGCGACTTCAGCGATCCGTGGATCAAAGCGCAAGGCGCTGATGTCGTTAATCAGACTAGCGCCGAGATCGATGGCGGCGCGCGCGACTTCGCTCTTGTAAGTATCAACGACAATGGGGATGTGCAGACGTTTGCCGAGCGCGCTCATAATGGGCTTGATGCGCGCCAGCTCATCAGCGGCTGACACGCGCACCGAGCCGGGTCTTGTGCTTTCGCCGCCCACCTCGATGATGTCGGCGCCGTCCGCTTGCATCTGCAAGCCATGCTCGATGGCGCGCCCCGGCTGGTCATACAGGCCGCCATCCGAGAACGAATCGGGCGTGACGTTCAAGACACCGACGACCAGCGTTCGCAGGCCCACTTCTAACCCCTTACCGTCGGGCAGCGCGATCTGAAATGACTTTCTCATCGGGCAGAAGGCTAACGGCTCGGCAAGCTCCCGCGCAAGGCGCGGCGCACACGGCGACGGTGGTTGACAAGGCGCAGGCTTCAGCGCAACATAACGCTTGCCTCAAGTGAGATGAGAGGGCAACACGCGATGACCGACAAGCACACCATCGCAACGCAGCAGAACCGGCTGGCATCGATCATGGAGCGCATCGCCGCTTCTTATGACGAGGTGATGCCGCGGATTCATCACCTCGACCGCATGCCGCTACCGTCACGCGGCGACGCCGCCGCCATCATGGAGGCGCTCGAAGAGATCATTTTTCCGGGTTATTACAGCCCCGGTGGGGTCACACATCACGGCATCATCTATCGCGTGCAGGAGCGCACGGGCTGGCTCTTTGAGCACCTGCGCGAGCAGATTTCGCGCAGCTTCCATCACATGAAACATCTTGATGGCGAGCTGCCGTTTGCGACCGACGCCAGGGCCGAGGAATGCGCCTATCAATTCCTCGAATCGCTGCCGCGCCTGCGACAACGGCTGGCGCGCGACATTCAGGCGGCTTATGACGGCGACCCGGCGGCGCATTGCATCGATGAGATCATTCTGAGCTACCCGGCGGCTTACGCCATCATGGCTTACCGCGCGGCTCACGAGCTGCACCAGATGGAGGTGCCGATCTTGCCACGTATGCTGACCGAGATGGCGCACTCGCGCACCGGCATAGACATTCATCCGGGCGCTCGTATCGGCGACAGCTTCTTCATTGATCACGGCACCGGCGTGGTGATAGGTGAAACGACCGAGATCGGCAACCACGTCAAGCTCTATCAAGGCGTGACGCTCGGCGCGCTGTCATTTCCGAAAGATGAAACCGGTCGCTTGATTCGCGGCCAAAAACGCCACCCGACGATTGAAGACCATGTGGTGATTTACGCCGGCGCCACCATCCTCGGCGGCGACACGGTGATCGGCGAAGCAAGCATCATCGGCGGCAATGTCTGGCTGACCGAATCGGTGCCGCCCGGCTCGCGCGTCGTGCAGATGGAGCCGAAGCCGCGCCTGCTCGCGCCCCACGAACAGTTTCAAGAAATCTAACTTCAACTGACCGACGACCGATGACCTACTTCGAATCGCTGATCGCAATGGCCGGGCGCGCCGGGCTTGGCGCGCAAGTTTGCCACACTTTTCCAGACGTAA
Source organism: Blastocatellia bacterium (assembly GCA_045807765.1). Taxonomy (GTDB): domain Bacteria; phylum Acidobacteriota; class Blastocatellia; order UBA7656; family UBA7656; genus DATENM01. The sequence continues at coordinate 12,365 of JBJMGU010000205.1, read as the reverse complement.
GATTCACGGCGCAACTGGCGCTGCCGTTCGAGGGCCTGCTGCCAGAAACCTATTCCGTTTGCGTGGCATCGCTTCCCGACGGCGCGCAGGAACGCTTTCACCCGTTCAACGCAAAACAGACAGACCGTCACGCCCACGAGCGCCTGACCATGCAGCTCAAAGAGGCCGCTTGCCGACTTGACGACTCGGGTCTGATGTTCATCTATGGCCTGCCGCGCGAGCTGGCGCGGGCGGCAGTGGCGCTCGCAGAGACGTTGACCTTTCGTTACTGGATCGCCGTGCGGACAATGACGGCGACAAAGGCCAACGGCCTGCGGCCTGAGCATACAGGGTTGCTCGTTTTGGCAAAGCCGGGAGCGGCCCTGAACGCTTTGCGCATCCCTCACCCGCGTTGCCGCCACTGCGACCTGACGCTCAAGGACTGGGGCGGCAAGTCTCACCTGATGCACCCCGAAGGCGTCAGACTGTCGGATGTCTGGATGGACATGGTCGTTGATCCAAGCGACCTGATGCCTGCGGAAGTCTTCGAGCGTATTCTCGACCTCGCCCAAAGCCCGCAACGCCAATCGCTGCTTCTGCTCTTTCCCGAAGAACTGCCGGCTGCTGCGACAACGGCTAGAGATTCGTCGCCGCTGATTCGCACCTTCGACCCTCTGGCCCATCAAGCGCGCCCTCGTGCCAGCAGGCCGCGCGCCGTGCCGGAGGATTTGCTAAATCGTTTGCACCGAGCGCCGTGTCTCGATGTGCTGCGCCGCATTCCTTCCGCAACCGTTGATCTGGCGTTTGCCGACCCTCCCTTCAACTTGACGAAAAGTTATGAAGGCTACACTGACGATCTGGCGGCGCGCGACTATCTCGGCTGGTGCAAGCGCTGGCTGGTCGAATACGAGCGGCTGTTGAAGCCAGGCGGCGCGCTCTTTGTTCTGAACCTGCCGAAGTGGGCGGTCGGGCTTGCGGACTTCCTGTCGCGCAGCGCCAGCCTCTATCTGCAAAACTGGATTGTCTGGAATGCCCTGCCAGAGCCGAAAGGCGTGTTGATGCCGGCGCATTATGCGCTGCTTTATTTCACCAAAGGCGAGCGCCCGTCGCGCTTCAATTACTGCTCAATGGAACAGGGCTGGCAGCCGTTTGCTGAAGCGGTCTTCCCGCCTGACCGTGCCGACGTTTGCGCGCGCCGCTTCTGCCAGCGCCAGCGGCGCGCCTCGGCGCAACTCTGGCGCGGCGAGCTGACTGACATCTGGCACGACATTCACCGCGAGCGCCGCCCGATCAAGAAGGCCGCCGGCGAAAAAGCCCATCCCTGCGCCACGCCCGAGCGCTTGCTCGACCGCATCATCCGACTGGCGACCAATCCGGGGGATATTGTGCTGGACGCCTTCGCCGGCACAGGCACATCGGCGCTGGTCGCCGAGCGCTTGAATCGTCGCTACATTGGCATCGAGCAGGCCGACGAATACCTGCACGTCGCCGACCGGCGGTTAAGCGAGAAGCGCTCATCGTGGCAGCGTACGACCCGAGCAGTCGAGCGCGGCAGCGTATCAAAGCGCGCCCTGCAACTTGAGCTTAAACGCCTGACACTGATGCTCGGACGATTGCCAACGCTGGCCGACGTGGCGCGGCTGTCACGATTTACGCCGGAAATGTTTGAACAGGGGTTCGATACCTGGAGCGAGGCGCTCAAGGCGGCGCGCAACGTCGTTGCATTGTCGCCTGAGCTAGTGCAAGGTTTGCCCGAGGCCAATCAGTTGGAGATGTTCGCGGCGCTGCCGTCGAAGATCGATGAAGGAATTGAAGGCAGCAGCGTCAGCATTGAAACGCCTACCGGCGCCGTCATCATAAAAGAAGATAACCCGCCGGCTTACCGGATCAGTTGAGGCAACGATGCAACCCACGGAAAAACTCTATTTCACCGATTCCGATCTGCTCGAATTCCCGGCCACCGTCATTGCCGTGCAAGCGGCAGAGCAAGCCGATCACGTGATCCTGGATCGCACGGCCTTTTATCCGACCGGCGGCGGCCAGCCGAACGATACGGGGCGGCTTGATGAAGCTCATGTTCTCGATGTGTTTGAAGACGACGCCGGCATGATTCATCACCTGGTTGAGCCGCAAGGGATCATGGTTCCCGGTCAAACGGTGCAAGGTCGCATAGATCGCGCGCGGCGGCTCGACCACCTGCAACAACACAGCGGCCAGCACATCCTCTCGCAAGCGTTTGTGCAGGCGTGCGGCGCGGAGACTCGCTCGTTTCATCTTGGCGGGCGCGCTTCAACGATTGACATCGAGCTGGCATCACCGACCGACGATCATATGCGCGCGGCTGAAGAGATTGCCAATGCCGTCATCTTTGAAGACCGCGCGATGCGCGTTCATCTAGTGAGCGAAGCAGAGGCTCGACAGCTGCCGCTGCGCAAAGAGGCAGCTGTCGAAGGGACAATTCGCGTCATCGAGATTATAGACTTCGACTGGTCGCCCTGCGGCGGCACGCATGCCAAACGCACTGGCCAGATCGGCCTGATCGCCATTAAAGGCTACGAGCGCGCCAAGAAGATGACGCGGGTAGAATTTATCTGCGGCCATCGGGCGCTCGACGAGTACCGCGCAGTCAGCAAGACGGCGCTTGCAGTCGCTCAGTTGTTCAGCGCCGAGCGCGACACGACGCCGGAATTGGTGTCGCGCGCCTTGCAAGAAACCCGTTCGCTCAAGAAGCGTCTACGTGATTTGCTCGAAATCACCGCCGGCGTCGAAGCCACAGAGATGCTGGCAGCGGCAACATTGGTGGGGAATTTCAAACTGGTGCGCGTCGCCTTTGATGGTCGTGACCTCGAAGAAGTGCGGCTGCTGGCATCAAAGATCACCCAGAGCGAGCCGGCGGTGGCGCTATTGGGAACCCGAGAGGCAGGCGCCGCACGACTGGTCTTCGCGCGCTCGGCTTCGCTCGATCAAAACATGGGCCAGTTACTCGCGGAAGCCTGTCAGTTGTTGGGCGGACGCGGCGGCGGCAGGCCAGAGCTTGCGCAAGGCGGCGGGCCGAACGCGGCAAAGCTCGAAGCCGCGATTCAACTGGCAGCCGAAAAACTGCTGGCGTGAGCGATTCTGAATGATTTCGAGGAACTACCGCAGAGGCTCGCTTGGGCGGGGGGAAGAAAGCGACTCAGTTGGTCAGGTACTTTGCCATCATATCGATCAGCATCGTGAAGTCTACGGGCTTCGGCGCGTAGTCTGTGCAGCCGGCGTCTTCGGCCTGCGTTTGAATGTCTACCAGGTCGTGGGCCGTCAACGCGATTATCGGCACGCGCTTCATGGCATTGCTTTGGCGAATCTGCCGGGTCGCGCTCAAGCCGTCTATGACCGGCAACGATAAATCCATCAGGATTAAGTCAGGCTTGTCGGCAAGCGCCCGCTCGATGGCCTGCGCGCCATCGGTGGCTTCGATGACTTCATAGCCTTCGATTTCTAACAGCTTGGACAGAGAGAAGCGGCTGTCATCGAAATCGTCAACCAACAGGACACGCTTTGTAGAGTTCATCATTGATCTTCCCTTGCTTTAAGCGTCACTCGATCTCTAGTTTGACGAATAGGCGATCAAACGAGATGCCAGTTCATTAGCTTATCATCTTTTTGCAATATCCTTGGCCCACATCGAACCCTCAGTCAATCGTATACAAATCAGTCGCAGGCTTCGGCAAAAGCGTCTCGATTCATTGCAGAGTCGGCGTGAAAATCCTCGATTCCTCGGCATTTTGCGCCTGGCTGCTGGCATACAGGTTGCCTATTGTACGATGGGCAATCAATTTGTCAAATAGTCGTGCGTATCACAAAGTGACGATCAGATGATAAACCGGCGTAGATTCTTAAAAAAATCTCCAACAGCATTATACTCTTGCTGCCTACCGTCATGCCGGGCATGTGACGAATTGATTCGCTGAAAGTTCGGAAGGAGCTTGCTTCATCACTCTTCCGCCGCAATTCAAACCAGACGAGGGCTGAAATGGTTGCCTTTGGCTTGTTGATTGGCGAGACCGATTGGAATTGATAGATATGACTGCACACGATTTTAGTGACGCCCCGCGCCTGAGCGACCCGACGCTTGTGGTCTGCGATGCGGCGGGCAGGATTCTTGCCGTTTCGGCGAATGCGCCGAAAGAGCTCATCGCCTGCTCGCCGGTCGGCCACAAGCACTTTACTGAGGTCTTCGGCGAAAGCTCGACCATCACCAGTTGGCTTACGAATCATCTTGGGCAAGGGCGACGCGCCGGCGATTACTTCGCCGAGCAGCAGGTCGAAAACGGCGCTGAACTTTTGCACCTGCGCCTGGAAACGCTGACCTGCGATGAAGAGTTGTACGGCTTCGCCTTGACGCTGACGCCGGCCAATCAGAGCCCCGGCACTCATCTGGAAGAAGGCGACGCGGTGGTTTATCGCAAGCAGTGGCACGAGATCAAAAACGCCATCGGCGCGCTGAAACTCTATGCCACCTTTCTGACACGGAAACTGCCCGAAGGCGATGAGCGCCAGACGGTCGAGAAGATGCTCGCCGGGATCAACGGGCTGAACGATTACTTAGCCAAAATTCGCAGAGGTGAAACCCAGTGAAGACACGAGGCAACATTCTGGTCATTGACGACGAGGAGGCGATTCTCGATTCGCTTCGATTAAACCTGACGCAATCAGGGTATAGCTGCACGACGGCGCGCAGCGGTCAGGAAGGGATTGCGCTATTTGAAAACGGCGAATTCGACCTGGTGCTGTGCGACCTGCAACTCCCCGATATGTCCGGCACAGACGTGACTCGCAGGCTGCGCGAAATGCGCGAGTCCATCGAAGTGATCATCATCAGCGGTTACGGCTCGGTGGCCAACGCCGTCGATGCGACCAAGGCGGGGGCCTTCCATTTCGTCGAAAAGCCTTTTGAGTTCGACGCCCTGCAAGTGCTCATCGAGCGCGCCCTGGAGCGCAAGACGCTGATCGAGCAAAGCGACCAGTTGCGCCGCACCTTGCAGCAACGCACCACTTATAGTGACATCGTCGGGCGCTCGAAGCAGATGCAGAACATCTTCGAGATGATCGAAGCGGTCGCCAAGAGCGACGCCAACATTCTGATCGTCGGCGAATCGGGCACCGGCAAGGAGTTGATCGCTAACGCTATCCACTACAACTCGCACCGCGCCAAGGGGCCGTTCGTCAAAGTTAATTGCGCGGCGCTGCCGAAGGAGTTGATCGAGAGCGAGCTATTCGGCCACACCAAGGGGGCGTTTACCGGCGCGGCGCGCGACAAAGAGGGCTTGATCGCGCGCGCCAACGGCGGCTCGCTGCTGTTGGACGAAATCGCTGAGATGCCGCTCGAATTGCAGCCGAAGCTGTTGCGCGCCCTTCAGGAGCGCGTCTTTTACCGCCTGGGCAGCGAGCGCCCCGTAGAGGTGGACTTCCGGCTGGTCTGTTCGACGAATCGCAATCCGCCCGAAGCGGTGCGCAGCGGTGCCTTGCGCGAAGACCTCTACTACCGCATCTCGACGATCACTATCGAAGTGCCGCCGCTCAAGGAGCGCGCCGAAGACGTACAGTTGCTCGCCGACCATTTTCTCAACCTTTTCGCCGATAAGTATGCCAAGCCTGTGCGCAGTTTCTCGCAGCCGGCTGTGTCGGCGATGTACAACTATCACTGGCCGGGAAACGTGCGTGAATTAGAATCGGCCATCGAGCGCGCTGTGTTACTGTCAAAAGGCGATGCCATTGAGCCGACCGACCTGCCGTTTACGGCGATGGAAACGCCGGCGATGAGCGCCGCGCACAATAACGATTTCCACGTGCCCGCGGATATGAAGCTCGAAGAGATCGAGCGCGAGGTGATCTTTCAAACGCTAAAGCGTACCAAAGGCAACAAACAGGCGGCGGCCAACATGCTCGGCATCTACCGCCCGCGCCTTTACAGCAAAATCCGCAAATACAACCTGACCGAGTTCATGTAAAGATTTCAGATTTTCATGGCTTAGCGCTTCGCGCCGGCGATTTTGGATTTTGGATTGCATAGTTAAACAGTGAGCGGTCTGGTTCGACTGCTCGATTGGTGGAGTTATGAAGCTATGCGTATACAGAGTCTGAGAATCCAAAATCGCTGGCGCGAAGCGCATCTCCTGCCAAGAAAATCGAGAATCTAAGATTCCCCTGGGTGTGAGATGAGACCGAATAATGGGGTGTGAGATGAGCACGAATAACGAAACGGTGGATTTGGCAGCAAACGACGGCGGGGCGCTCGTCGGCAGAACTCTCGAAGACAAGTATCGCCTCGAAGAACTGCTCGGCACTGGCGGCATGTGTTATGTGTATCGCGGAACTCACACGCAGATGGGCAAGCAAGTCGCCGTCAAGATTCTCAAGCCGCAGCTCGCCGCCGACACGGCGCTCAGCCAGCGCTTCGAGCAGGAGGCGCGCGCCGCCTCGCGTATCCATCATCCCAACGCCATCAACGTTATGGATTATGGCATTGGCGAAGGCAATACGCCGTTCATCGTCATGGAGTATGTCAACGGCATCACGCTCGGCGAGTTGATACGGCAACAGGGAGCGCTGTCGCTCGACCGCGCCTCCAACATCCTCCGACAAATCTGTGGTGCGCTCGACGCCGCGCACGCCGTGGGCGTCATTCATCGTGACATCAAGCCCGACAACATCATCATCGGTGATTACGGCGACTCTGACTGGGTTGAGGTCGTTGACTTCGGCGTCGCCAAGATTCGCGAGGACTTGAATCGCCGCGTCGCGTTGACCAGCGAGAACGTCATTGTCGGCACGCCGCGCTATATGTCGCCAGAGCAGTGCGAAGAGCGCCCGGTTGATGCGCGCAGCGACATCTACTCGCTCGGCGTCGTGCTTTACGAGATGCTGGCCGGCTCGGCGCCCTTTAAGTGGGATTCGTCCACGCGCCTCTTGGTAGCGCACGCGACAGAGCCCCCCGAACCGTTGCGGGCGCAACGTCCAGACATTCCGGCGGCGGTCGAAGCAGTCGTCATGCAGGCGCTCGAAAAAGACTCTGCGCGCCGCCCGCAGAGCGCTGGCGAGTTTGCACGCCTGTTTGAAGAAGCGGCCCAACTCGGACAGCCGATGCGTGCCACAGGCAACCGCGGCGGCGCCTTCTCGCGCATTCAAGTCCCGCTCGGCGATGAGCCCCCGACGGCGACAACCGCTGCCGTGGACGGGGACGATGAAGCGACGGTCGTGCGCCCGCGCCCGGCAGCCCTTAGCCGCATAGACACACCTGTTGATGGGCGCGTCAACACACCGCCGGCAGGCGTCGCGGCAGATGTCTACGTCCGCCAGGAGCGTTATCCGGGCAGCCCCTATGTGGTCGCGGCCCGTGATCATCGCAGTTCGACGGTCATCTGGATCGCGGCGCTCGCGGTTCTGATCGCCGCGGGCATCGCAGCTTATCTCATCTTCGGCAACCGCTGGTTCGGCAGGGCAACGACCAGCGAAACCATCATTGATGCGCAGCAGTCGGTGACGACGGCCATCGCACTGATCGAGTTATTACCTAAAGACAACTCGCTCAGGACGACTTATCTGACGAGCCTGCGCACCTGGCAGGGCGAGCTGATCGGTTATCAGAAGCTCAACGGTGACAACCCGGAGGTGACGCAGCGCGCCGAGCGTTATCGGCAGCAGGCGGATGACATCGCCGGACAGGCGCGTGTGGCGCTCGCGGCGCTTGGGCGAGAAGTGCCGGCCAATATCAACGCGCCGACCAGCAACAGTGCGCCGGTAGGTGCGGCGTCGCCAACTGAAGAGCGACCCGCGGGCGAAGCCCCGGCGAATGCCAACCGGCATCGCGCCTCGGCGAACAACAACGAGGCTGACGCGGATGAAGAAGAGGGCGGGCAAAAACCAGAGGAGAACTCTAACGCCAATGCCAATCGCCGCCGTCGCGTCGAGCCGCCTGCGGTCGAGCCTGTGCAGTCGCCCGACGCGCCGAAGAATACCAACCGCCGCAGGGATCGCACGCCACCGAAAGTAAACCCGGTGAACAGCAACGAGAACATGCGGGAAATGATGAACGATGAATGATGAATGATGAATGATGAATTCAGGGAGGAAACGGCAGGGAATTAGCTATAGAAAAATCCGGCTGCCTTTTCCTCTTCAGTTCATCATTCATCATTCATCGTTCATCATTTTCTCAGAGGCAGAGGCTTGTTTGCGCCTGCTTAAAGGCGCGTGATACGATTCGCCTCTGGGAGCAATGATGATCGAACATACCAGCACCATCGAAAAGACCGTCCTCAAGAACGGACTCACCGTCATCAGCGAACAGATGAATCATGTGCGCTCGGCTTCGGTCGGCATCTGGGTGCGCTCCGGCTCGCGTCACGAGACCGCGCCACTCAACGGAATCTCGCACTTCATCGAACACACGCTTTTCAAAGGCACGCGCAACCGCACCTCGCGCGAAATCGCTGTCGAAAGCGATGCCATCGGCGGTCACGTTGACGCCTTCACCAGCCGCGAGGTCGCCGCTTACTACGTCAAAGTTCTCGACGAGCACCTGCCGCGCGCCTTCGACCTGATTGCTGATCTGGTCACCGCGCCGCTGTTTGACAACAGCGAGCTCGACCGCGAGCGCAACGTCGTCATGGAAGAGATCAAGATGGTCGAAGACACGCCCGACGATCTCGTCCATGAAGTTTTCGTCGCCAACTTCTGGCCGGATCATCCGCTGGGCCGCTCGATACTTGGAACAGCGAAGACGCTGGCAACCTTCGATCACGAGCGCGTTGCCGCTTACTTTCAAAACGTCTACATGCCGCGCAATCTGGTGATTGCTGCCGCTGGCAATGTCGAGCACGCGGCCTTTGTCGAAATGGTCGAGCGCTACCTCGGCGGCCTGATTGACCGGCCTGTTGATCTAAGCTCGACGGCACCAACGCATGCGTCATCGCGCGTCGTCATCAGCAAAGACCTCGAGCAAGCGCACTTGATGATGGGCACGCCCTGCCCTCCAATGAGGTCCAAGGATCGCTACGCCGTGCATACGCTGAATGTCATCCTCGGCGGCGGCATGAGCTCGCGGCTGTTTCAAACCATTCGCGAAGACAACGGGTTGGCCTATGCGGTTTTCTCAGGCGTTAACGCCTACACGGACGCCGGCTACCTGTCGGTTTACGCGGCGACATCGCCTGAGCAGATCGATGATGTCATCCGTTTGAGCAATGCGGAATTTGACCGGCTCAAGGTCGAAGCGGTCTCCGACGCCGAGTTGCAGCGCGCCAAAGATCAGCTCAAAGTGTCGATCATGCTTGGATTGGAAAGCAGCTCGGCGCGCATGAGCAATCTGGCACGGCAGGAGATTTTCTATGGTCGCCAGTTCACGCTCGACGAAATTCTCGAACGCATTGATCGCGTGACCGCAGACGACGTGCAACGCATGGCGCAGACAATCTTCGGCGACGAGATGGCAGTCACAGCTATCGGCCAGATCGAATCACTCACAGTTTAATCATTAGTCCTTGGTCACTGGTCATTGAGTCGTTGCGGCAAGCATCGTCACACGATAAGAAAGACAAAGGACTAAGAACCAATGACCGCTTATGCGTTTAATCGTTCTCGGCAGCGGCAGTTCCGGCAACGCGCTCTTTATTGAAGCGGGCGAGACAGGCGTGCTTGTCGATGTCGGATTGTCGGCCAAGGAAACGGCGCGGCGCATGAGCGAAGCCGGCATTGATTCGGCGCGGCTCTCAGGCATTGTCGTCACCCACGAACATGCCGATCACGTCAAAGGCGTGCGGGTGATGTCAAAGACGATCAGCGCGCCAGTCTTCATCTCGCAGGCGACGCGCGAAGAGTGCCACTTCCCTGCTGCCGGCGACGGCATTCATTGGGGCGAAGTGATCTTGTCAAGTCAGGACTTCCAGATCGGCAGCCTCGAATTCCATCCGTTCACGATCCCGCACGACGGCATAGACACCTTCGCCTTTACGGTTCAGGCCGAAGGCATCAAGGTCGGCATCGTCACTGATCTCGGCTACATCACGCAACTGGTTGCCGAACGTTTGCGCGGCTGTGACTTCGTGATGATCGAAGCCAACCACGACCGCGACATGCTGAAAGTCGGGCCGTATCCCTGGCCGCTCAAGCAGCGCATCGCCAGCAACACCGGCCACCTGTCGAACGACGAGATGGCGCGCTGGATGAAAGAAGATTTTGATGGCCGCGCCGCGCACATTGTACTGGCGCACCTGTCGCGACAATGCAATCACCCTGAGCTGGCGCGACTGTCGGCCTTGCAAGCGCTCGATGCGCGCGGCCCGTCGTTTTACCCGGAGGCCGAGCGCCGCATCACAGTCGCGCAACACGACCGCGCAACGCAATGGTTCGAGTTATGATTGAGCGCTATACGCTGCCCGAAATGGGTGCGATCTGGACAGAACGGAATCGTTTTCAGAAATGGCTCGACGTGGAAATCGCCGCCTGCGAGGTTCACGCAGAGATGGGCACTATCCCTGCCGACGCCGTCGAAGTCATCAAGCAGAAAGCGCGTTTCGACGTAGCGCGCATCAACGAGATTGAGCGCACCACACGCCACGATGTCATCGCCTTCACGACGGCGCTCGCGGAAAACATCGGCCCCGAATCGCGCTTCGTTCACTTCGGCCTGACATCTTCAGACGTTGTTGACACCGCGAATGCGCTGCTGATGCGCGAAGCCGCCGACCTGCTGTTGAAAGACCTCGACCGATTGGGCGAAGTGTTGCGCCGCCGCGCCTTCGAGCACAAAGACACAGTAATGATGGGCCGCACGCACGGCGTCCATGCCGAAGTGACAACCTTCGGGCTGGTGCTGGCGCTTTATTACGCCGACAACGAACGCAACAAAGAACGCTTGCGGCGGGCGCGCGACACGGTCAGCGTCGGCAAGATCAGCGGCGCGGTCGGCACCTTTGCGCACCTTGATCCTGAAGTCGAAGAGCGCGTCTGCCAGAAGCTTGGATTAAAGGCCGCGCCGATTTCTACTCAGGTCATTCAGCGCGACCGCCACGCCGAATTTCATTCCGTGCTGGCCATCATCACGGCGTCGCTTGAAAAAATCGCGCTTGAAGTTCGCCACCTGCAACGCACCGAAGTGCGCGAAGCTCAGGAGCCGTTTTCAGCCGGCCAGAAAGGCTCGTCGGCCATGCCGCATAAACGCAATCCGGTCACTTCGGAACAGATTTGCGGCCTCGCCCGTGTCGTGCGCAGCAATGCCCAGGCGGCGTTTGAAAACATCGCTCTCTGGCATGAACGCGACATCTCGCACTCGTCTGTCGAGCGCGTCATCCTGCCCGACTCATGTATCCTCACCGACTACCTGTTGCAGAAAACCATCTGGTTGATTGGCGGATTGGTGGTCAACGCCCGACGAATGCGCGAGACTGTTGAATCGCTGGGCGGCGTGACGGCGAGCGGGCGTCTGCTGCTGGCGCTCACGGCCAGCGGGCTGACGCGCGAAGAGGCTTATGCCGTCGTCCAGCCGATGGCGATGCGCGTCTGGGACGAAGGCGCCAACTTCCGCGAGCTGGTGATGCACAAGCCGCAGGTCATCGAACGAATATCACCCGCAGACCTCGACGCGCTCTTCGACCTGCGCCACCAGCTCCGCAATGTGGATAAGATTTTTGAAAGAGTTTTTGGAGGAGAGAAGTCAGAAGACAGGAGTCAGAAGTCAGAATGAACAAGGAAGCCGGCGGCAGTGAATACACTTCTCGCGCCGCTTTTATTCTGACTCCTGACTTCTGACTCCTGACTCCCGGAATTATGAAAGCCAAAATCTACGTTACTTTGAAACCGAGCGTGCTCGACCCGCAGGGCAAAGCCATTCATCACGCTGTCGAAACAATCGGCTATACAGGCATCGCCGACGTCCGTCAGGGCAAGTACTTTGAGGTGATGCTCGACCAGTCGCTATCGGTCGAAGACGCCCGCGTTGCCATCGAACGCATGGCGCATGACGTGCTCGCCAACCCGGTCATCGAGGATTATCGCGTCGAGCTAGAACCCGACACGCAAAATCAATAACTTACAGCCGTTTTGGGCTTGCATAGGCTGCCTGACAGCAGCGTTGACAGCAGCCGGCATATTCACCGGCTGCCCGCATACGACTAGTTTGATCGAAGCTGTGCATCAATCATTTGCACAGGCTTAGTGTTGTTTGTCTGCAACTTCATGAAATCAACATTCAGCCCTTTTTTGTGTTAAAAGCAGAGAAAATAGACAAATTGTATTAGACAATCGTTAAACTTCGGGTAGAATAGCCCTTGCTATTTTCTGGCCGCCCAAAGAGGAGGAGATAGTATGAGTAGCGAAGATAAAATCCACCCTCTTGTACTAGATGACTT
>JBJMGU010000204.1:0-4693 GCA_045807765.1 Blastocatellia bacterium | reverse complement strand
TATGGGCGAAGTCATCGATGCCACAGGCATCCAGTTCCGCCTGCTCAATCGCAGCCGCGGCCCGGCGGTGCAGTCGCCGCGCGCCCAGGCCGACCGCAATCTCTACCGCGCAGAGATGCGCCGCCGCTTGAGCCTCACGGAAAACCTGACGATCATCGAAGGCGAAGCCGCAGAGATTCGCACACACATCGAGCGCGTCACCGGCGTCGAAATGGCCTGCGGCACCATTCTCGAAAGCCGTTCGGTGGTCTTAACGACGGGGACGTTTCTAAACGGCTTGATTCACTGTGGTCGCAAGACTTTTCAGGCGGGCCGCGCCGGCGACCCGGCTTCGATCAAGCTGGCCGCTTCGATTCGCGCCGTCGGCTTTCAGATGGGCCGGCTCAAGACTGGCACGCCGCCGCGACTCGATGGCCGCACCATCGATTACACCCAGTTCGAGCGCCAGCCGGGCGATGAGCGTCCCGTGCCATTCTCGTTTATGACCGAGCGCATTGACCGCCCGCAGATCGAATGCTTCATCGGCTACACCAACGAAGCGGTACACGACGAGATTCGCCGCAACCTCGATCAGTCGCCGTTGTTCAGCGGCGAGATCACCGGCATCGGCCCGCGCTACTGCCCATCCATCGAAGACAAGGTAGTGAAGTTCAGCGACAAGCCACGCCATCAGATTTTTCTGGAGCCGGAAGGTTATCAAACCTACGAAATCTACCCGAACGGTATCTCGACCAGCATGCCCGAAGCGGTGCAACTGGCGTTCGTTCGCAAGATTCCTGGCCTCGAAAGCGTGAAGATGCTGCGGCCCGGTTACGCGGTCGAGTACGACTTCGTTGACCCGCGCGAGCTTGACGCGACGCTCGAAACCCGGCGGGTGCGCGGGCTGTTTCATGCCGGTCAGATCAACGGCACGTCGGGCTATGAAGAGGCCGCAGGGCAGGGCATTGTCGCCGGCATCAACGCGGCACTGATGGCTACGGGGCGCGACATGATAACCTTTGACCGCAGCCAGAGCTACATCGGCGTGATGGTTGACGACCTAGTGACGAAAGGCGCCGACGAGCCTTACCGCATGTTCACCTCGCGTGCAGAGATGCGCTTGTCGCTGCGCTATGACAACGCCGACCAGCGCTTGACGCTGATGGCCCATGCCGTCGGCGCGGTGAGCGACGCCGATTATGAAGCCTTCCTGCGCCGCCAGCGCGATGTCGAGCGCGTTAAGGAGTATATGCAGGCGGCGCGGGTGAACGACCTGGGCGACGCGGTGCTTGAAGGGTTGCAGCTCGAAGGCGCGGCAAATGCTTATAGCGGCAAGCGGCTCGATTACCTGGCGCGCCGCCCGGATTGCAGCCCGGAGCGGCTGCTTGAGATCATCACTGCCGGCCTGGGCGCGGAAGTCAGCCAGAAAGAGATCGTTGTGGCGATGAACGATATACGCTACGCCGGCTACTTGAAAGATCAGGACGTGCTGGCACGTAAGCGCGGTCGCTATGACGAGCTGGAGATTCCCGGCAGTCTTGATTATGCGCGCATATCGGGCCTGTCTAATGAAGTGGTGCAGAAGCTCGGGCGTGTGCGACCGCGAACGATTGGCCAGGCGGCCCGCATCCCCGGCGTCACCCCGGCAGCCGTTTCGATTTTGTTGATGGCCGCGCTCAGAGATTGACCCGCCGTGGTCGCCTCTAGCTATTGAGCGCCGCGCCTGTTAGAATTTGATTAGCAGCAAAGTACTGCTATCTCTTCTCCAAAGTAAGCAGAATGGTAGGGCGAGACGATGTGCAAACGACTCGCCCTTTTTTTATTGGCCTTATCCATCTCCATCCATCATCTGCAAACGTTCACGCGCCGGCGATAGTGCGAAGGGCAAAGCGCATCGGGCGGATTCCGCTTTGCTCGCGCCATCGCCGGCGCGCGAATTGGTTGGAGCGGTTTTGAAAATATCCCCGAAAGGGCTTACCGCCATTTCACAACGCGCTCTTCAGTGGCCTTGCGTCAGCAGCTCGCGGGCGCGGCGCGCCACAGGCATCATCAGTGGCGGGTCGTAATTGGTCATCACGACCGCGACATAGCCCAGCTCTGGAAAGATGCTCAGGTCTGAGCCGATGCCCGGCGCACCACCGTTGTGGCCAATGAAGCGCTGGCCGTTCACCTGCATATCGCCGAAGCCGTAACCGTACTTGCCCGGCCCCATCGAGACTTTGCCGGTCGTGATCAACTCGGTCATCTTGGCGCTGAGCAGCTTGTGCTCTTGGAGCGCTGTGGCAAAGCGCAGCAGGTCTTCGACGGTCGAATAACCGCCGCCCGCCGGGCCGCCGCGATTCGGGCGCGTTTCGGTATTCGGGCGGCGCGGGCCGCTTGCCGGCCTGTCGTCCGGTCCCAGGTTCGTGTAGCCCATCGCCAGGTTCGGTGTATCTTCGGTCATTTGATAGGCGTCGGTGTTCTTCATGCCGGCAGGCTCATAGATGTGCTTGCGGACATAGTCGTAGTAACTCTGGCCTGACACCTTCTCGACAATCGCGCCGAGGACGATGAAGCCGGAGTTGCTGTATTCAAAGCGCGCTCCCGGCTCGAACAACAGCGGCTCGTCGGCGAACAGCGCCAGGTAATCGGCGACGGTTTTGATCTGGGCGCGGCGCGCGTCGAACTTCGCATTCCAGTACGAGCCGAGTCCCGACGTGTGCGTCAGCAGATGATGAATGGTGACTTTATTGGCCACGTCCTTGTTCGGGTAGTCGGGCAGAAACTTGCCGACCTTATCATCAATCGACAGCTTGCCCTGCTCGGCCAGTTGCGCGATGGCGACGGCGGTGAACATTTTGTTCATCGAGCCGAGATTGAATTTCGTCTGCGGGTTATTGGGCAGGTTCCTGGCTTTGTCGGCTAGGCCGTAGGCTTTAACGAAAAACGGCTTGCCTTCTCTGGCGAGCAGCACGACGCCAGAGAAGCGATCATCCTTCGCCCGTTCTTCAAGGAAAGCGGCGAGCGATTGCGTGACTTCGGCTTCGCTCAATCGCCCGGCGGGGGCGGCAGCGGCTTCGGGTGGTTTGGCCGCGCCGGCATCACTCTTCGGCGCATCGCGGGGCGCTTCGGCGGGTTGTGCCCGAATGTCTGTCGGCGGGTAGGGCGCAGACGATTCGACGCGCATGGTGAAGTTCAGCCAGTTGCCATCTTTTTTAGTCTGCACCAGCGCTTCGATCTCGAACTCGCCCGATGCTTTGGCGCTATGCAGCACGAGGCCGCCGCTCTGATTATAGAACTCCAGGTCCCGCTCGGCATTTTCGACATTGCCGCCGTGGTCGCTGTGAAAGCGGCGCAGAGTTTCGATGTTGCCGCTGTTGAAGGCGGCCAAAAAGGCGCCGAAGGTCTTGCCTGCCGGCGTTTCAGGCAGCTTGGTGGTCGCCGGCGTCTGGGCGATGGCCAGGGCCGCCAGCAGCGCCGCAATCACCGAGATGACCGCCGAGCTTGTTAGATAAGTGGACTTCGCTGAATTCATCATTCCTCCGTTTTTGATTCCCAAGATCGGCACAGGATAACTATACCCGCTTTGCCGGCCCGCGTGGTTAAGCAAGCGAAAAGAGATTGTTAAGGATGTAAAAAGTGACTTCGCAGTGGTTTTGTTTTCTTGGTTTCGCTTCACTTTTCGTTGGAAAGTTTTTCAGGGTTTTGCACGCAACTGTGACCGTACTGTGACCGAACTATGACCGTGAGATTGCGCAGCGATGCGCAAGGGGCCGCGTCGTTGGGTGAGACTGGCGGGCGGCTCTTGACGAGGCGGGCCGTGTAGTCTAGTTACCAACGCTTGAATGGCACGGCTCGCCTTTATTCAGAGGTGTTCTGATGATTAGATTGCTTCCCCTCTTGCTTCGTCTGCTCCGATTGCGAGGTTGAGTAGATTTGGCTCGCCTAGTACGTCGAACAATTACATAACCACAAAGAGAAAGTACCAGGCCCTAAGTAACACGGTCTCCGCGTGCTTAGATCAACCACGTCTCTTACTTTTCCGAGTGGGTTTCTTACGCTGCTCAGGTGCGGTGTATGGTTGTATGTCTGGACACTTATTTTTTATTTGAATCCATTCCGCGCCCTTGCTAGTAATGCGGACAATATCAACGGGGAAGCCAACCTTGTCTTTTCTAGCATCTGCCTCAAGACCGATGAAGAAGCAAGCAACTCGCAGGGGGGCGTTTTTGATCTTAAAAGTCGGATTGGTAGTGTCGTATTTGGCAATGGCGTCAAATTCACCGAGAGCGACAATTTGGAATTCGCCAGGGCAATCCCCCGGACAATTAGTTGGAAAGGGTTTAATAGGGCGCGGGCCTTTCTCGCCAGGGGTAGCAGCGAAGTCTATAGCTGTCAGTTTGGGAATGGCGTTTTCAATCGTTCCTACTACAATTTGAAGAATGACGCTATCTCCACCGCTGACTTTTTCGTCGTACTTAGTAGGGTCATCCCGTTTAATTCCTTCCCATGCTCGCGCCAAAGGTTCAAGCACTATGTTTTGGAATCTATTTATAATATCGATGAAGTTTCCACCCGCATTGACTGCCTTATTAAAAAGCCCTATCACATCAAAGCCGGTAATATCATCTTTGGCCATGCCTGCAAACCCACAATAGAAATTCCCGGATTTGATGACCTTTTGCATTCGCCCCTTAGAGGACTTTCCATTCCCATCTCGCGCTCTGATTTCGGT
>JBJMGU010000203.1:0-4696 GCA_045807765.1 Blastocatellia bacterium | reverse complement strand
GGTGGGACGAAACCTATGAAGTAATAGCACAGCGAATTCGCGCGACGACACCGGATCGCCTGGCGTTTTATTTGACCAGCCGAGGGATCACCAATGAGGTCTACTACGTCGCGCAGAAGGTGGCGCGCTTTCTCGGCACCAACAACATAGATAACTCGTCGCGCATCTGCCACGCGCCGTCTACGGTTGCGTTGAAACAGGCGCTCGGCGTCGGCGCTTCGACTTGCTCGTATAGCGACTGGATTGGCACAGACCTGCTGGTCTTCTTCGGCAGCAACACGCCGAACAATCAGCCGGTGACGATGAAGTACATCTATCAAGCCAAGCAGCAGGGCACACGCGTCGCTGTCGTCAATCCACTGCGCGAGCCGGGCCTTGAACATTACTGGGTGCCTTCGGTTGCCGAGTCTGCGCTGTTTGGAACCAGAATCACCGACGCCTTCTTTCAGGTTCATACGGGCGGCGACCGCGCCTTCATTGCCGGTGTCATCAAGCACTTGATCGAAAACGACTGGACGGATGCGAGTTTTATACGCGACTACACGCAAGGCTTTGAAGACTTGAAAGCGGCTCTGGTGGCCCATTCCTGGGAACTGCTTGAACACGCATCGGGAACCAGCCGCGAAGAGATGCTGCGCTTTGCGCGCATGCTCGGTGAAGCGCGCAGCGCCGTGTTCGTCTGGTCAATGGGGATCACCCAGCACCGTGATGGCGTCGCCAATGTGCGCGCCATCGCTGATCTGGCGATGGCGCGCGGCTTCCTGGGGCGAGAGAAGTGCGGCTTGATGGCGATCCGCGGCCATTCGGGTGTCCAGGGTGGCGCGGAAGTCGGAGCGGTGCCGAATCAGTTCCCCGGCGGTGTGGCGGTAGACAGTGCGGGCGCCGCGCGCTTCAGTGACCTGTGGAACTTTGCCGTGCCCGACCGGCGTGGCCTGAATGCCGTCGAGATGATCGATGCAGCGCATCGCGGCGAGATCGAGGTCTTTTATCAGGTCGGCGGCAACTTCCTTGAAACCCTGCCCGACCCCGATTACGTTCGCGAAGCCGTCGAGCGGCTGCCGGTTCGCTTGCATCAAGACATCGTGCTGACGCCGCAAATGCTGATCGAGCCGAATGAGCTGGTCGTGTTGCTGCCGGCGCAGACCCGTTACGAGCAACGCGGCGGCGGTACGGAAACTTCGACCGAGCGGCGCATCCTGTTCAGCCCTGAGATTGCGGGGCGGCGCATCGGCGAGGCGATGGCTGAATGGGAAATCCCTATGCGTATTGCCGAGCGGGCGCGGCCCGCCGACGCGCGCTTGATTCATTTCGACGACGCGCAGCAGATTCGCGAAGAGATCGCTGGCGCTGTGCCTGCTTATAAAGGCATAGAAGATTTACGCGAGGCCGGCGATCAAATCCAGTGGGGCGGCTCGCGCCTTTGCGAGATTCGTGATGCGAGCGGTCAAACAATGCCGCAGTTCCCGACGCCAACGGGCCGAGCGAGCTTTTCCGAGATTGCGATTGCCGAAGAGCTAGGCGATGGACGGCTGCGGCTGGCGACGCGGCGCGGCAAGCAGTTCAATAGCATCGTGCAGCGGCAGCGCGATCCGTTGACCGGCGCGCACCGCGAAGATGTGTTGATGAATAAGGACGATGCGACGCGACTGGGAATTGCTGACGGCGATGCAGTCGTCATCAAGAGCCAGGCAGGGATGATGCGGGGCCGCTGTCACATCGCGCCGATTGCCGCAGGCAACGTTCAGGTACACTGGCCGGAAGGCAACGTCCTTTTGACGCGCGGTGTTTGTGATGACGAATGCGGCATTCCCGATTACAACGCCGAAGTCACGATTCGTCGCGCCGAATAACAGGCGCATCAGTAGGGATCAACAGTGCGAGGAGTGAGCAACTCGATCTTGCGCGCCCAGTTCTTGCCGCCGCGTTGCGTAAAGCGGACGCTGGCCGCGGCTCCCTGATGAATGTTAGCCGGAGGCACGGCACGTCCCGATTCGACGATTGCTGTGCGTTCGTCAAAATCGAACGTCACCTTTTTGTCGCCATCCAGCAGGGTCAGTGTCCTGGTATCAGTGTTGACCGTGCCGATCTGGCCTTCGACAGTTTGTACATCCGAGTTGATGGAGGATTGAGGCGGGCCGGCGGGCGCATCGTTAATGCGCAGGCGGAAGATCAGCATACTCGCCAACGCGAAAGCGCAAAGGATGATAACGATAATTCGTATGAGCTTGCTCATGCGACCCACCTGCTAATGCCATTATAGCGCGGCGCGGTAAAAATAAAGAGCGGGCCAGCCCGAGCATTGGGCCGACCCGCCGATGTCGTTTCAGAATGCTTCGAGCCAATTACATATTCTTGTTGGCAGACTTCTTGGCGGCTCTCTTGTGGCGTTTCTTGTGATGCTTCTTGCCGCCCATCTTCTTGGTCGAAGTGGCTGCCGGCTTGCTGCCGCCGGCGTTCTTGTTCTGCGTCGTCGCGGCAAACACCGAACCGCCGGCCAGCGCCAACACCATCACTGCTGAGAGAATAATCTTCTTCATTAGCTGTCCTCCGTGCGAGATTTTAGTTAGCTGATTGAATGTCGCGGCCAGGCCGCTCATCTCATCAAGCTTGCCGATTACTGACTAGAGCAACGTTTATGCCGCGGCTATGACCTGCACGGTTGGGGGAGAAATCGCCAAAAATCAGGACTTTTCCAATTGCATCGAGCGCGGCAGATTTGCGCCACTCACTTTCGCGTGTGGCTCTTTTGTCAGTACAAGCAAAACAGCCACAGCAGCGCCGAAGCGATGAGATCAAAGTGATGAGTGGTGAGTGACGAGCGGAAAGGCCCAACGAACGCTGCATGCCTCACTCATCACTCTCTACTCATCACTCTCTACTCATCACTTCCTATCGGCTCGGCTTGCCTTCAATCAGAATAGTGATTGACGAGCTGAGATTGCGCGCGCGATAGATGCGCTCTGTCGCTTTCTGAAAATCCGCCGGCGTCGCTTTGGGAATGTCCATGAACTTCTGCGGGTTGCGATCAGCCACAGGAAACCACGAGCTTTGCACCTGCACCATCATGCGATGGCCTTTGCGGAATGTGTGATAGACATCCGGCGTCGCAAAATGAATGGCCGCCGGCTGACCGGGAACGAACGGCTGCGGCTTGTCAAAACCGTTGCGGAACTTGCCGCGAAACGGCTCGCCGCGCACCAGTTGTTGATAGCCGCCCATGCGGACGGTGTTGGCCGGCACTGGCTGACCTTCGGGCGCGGGCGGCTGGGGATAATCACCGGGATAGACATCGATCAGCTTCACCACAAAATCGCTGTCAGTCCCCGAAGTCGAGACATTGAGATTGACATTGATGGGGCCGGCTATGGTCACGTCTTCGTCGAGCGGCTCGCTTTGATAGACCAGCACGTCAGGCCGCGCCGCGGCGAAGCGCTGATCTTCAGTCAGGTAATCTGAAGTCATGCCTTTGACGATGTAGCCCAGATAAGGCACCGGGCGATTCGGGTCGCTGATGTATTCGTCAAATGCGCCTTCGCCCGTAGGCGCGTCACCGCCCAACCGTCCGCCCGCTTGAAAGTACATTGTCAGAGGGCGGGCATCTTTCGGCGGCCAATCCGTCAGCGCCCGCCATTCGTTGAGGCCGGTCAGAAACATATAAGCTTCGGGCAAGGTGGCCGGCTTGTCTTTCAGATATTGCATGAAGAACGGGAACTGAATCTGCTCGCGGAAAAACGCCGCCGTCTTAACGCCGAAGTTAAGGTTGCCAAGTTTGTCACCATCGCCGCGCGCCCAGCCGCCATGCGACCACGGTCCCATTACCAGCAGGTTGGTCGCGCCGGGATTGTTCTTTTCGACGGCTCGATAAGTGTGAAACGGTCCCATCGGGTCTTCGGCATCGAACCAGCCGCCGACGTTCAACACCGCGCATCTGACGTTGTTCATGAAGCGCCACAGTGAGCGCGGCTTCCAGAACTCGTCATAGTTGGGGTGGTCAATGATCTCCTGCCAGTAGCCGGCTTCGCCGTTGAGCAGCCTTTGATTGACCTCGGCGAGTGGGCCGAGGTGCAGGAAGAAATCATAGCCATCAGGCGTGCCGGAATCGAAAGGTGGGCGCGGCACGGGCCGTTCCGGCCCGCCTTTGCGTGGCCTGAATGACGAGTAGAACCAGAAATTCGCCGCCAGCATGAACGCGCCGTTATGATAAACGTCATCGTTCAGATAATAGTCGGCGGTCGGCGCTTGCGGCGATGCGCATTTGAGCGCCGGGTGCGTATCCATCAAACTGGCGGCGACATGAAAGCCCGGCTGCGAGATGCCGACCATGCCGACTCGGCCATTGTTATTGGCAACGTTCTTCAACAGCCATTCGATGGTGTCGTAGGTGTCGGTGCTCTCGTCTATGTCCTTCGGGCCGCGCTTGTCCGGCTTGAATGGCCGCACCTGCTGGAACTCGCCTTCCGACATATAGCGACCGCGGGCGTCTTGATAGACGAAGATAAAGCCCTCCTTCTCGAATTCGGGTGAAGGGCCAAGCGTCGCGCGATAGAAGTCAACGCCATAGGGCGCGACGCTGTAAGGTGTGCGGGTCAGCAGGAAGGGGTACGCTTGCGACTTGTCTTTCGGCGTGTAGACCGATGTGAAGAGCCGCACGCCATCGCGCATCGGGACCATGTATTCGTACTTCGTATAATGCGCC
>JBJMGU010000202.1:0-8688 GCA_045807765.1 Blastocatellia bacterium | reverse complement strand
GACAGCAATTTTGGGTCGAGAGCAGGGCGAGGACAAAGTCACAGATGGCGTTACGTTGATGGCCGTGTGCGTTGTCAAAGATCAAGTTGATATACTCAAGCAGGCGAGTTGGAGTAGAGTTTTGAGCTTTCACAACCCAATTCTCTACAGAGTGAATAACTCATTCCACTCGCCAAATTCCAAATGTGTCCAGACATCAGCTTGAGCTGATAAAATGGGAGACACATACCTATCCTGGCATTGGTACAGATGCTCAAGCTGTTATTAACGAGCAAGTCGCAGATGATTACGATATTTTTATCGGTATTATGTGGGCAAGGTTTGGCATGCCTACTGGAAGAGCTGGTTCAGGCACCGCAGAGGAGTTCTATCGGGCTTATAGGAGATATCAGGAGCACGCGAACCACATCAGAATAATGTTCTATTTTAAGGATGCCCCAGTAGCTCCGAGCGACTTAGACCCAGAGCATTTAGCGTTAATAAGGGCTTTCCAGAAAGATCTAGGAGAAAAAGGTACATACTATTGGACATATACAGGTAGAGATGAGTTTGCTCAATTAGTCCGTATGCATCTGGGTCTTCAAGTACAAGAGTGGGGTAAGAGTTGGGGAATAGAGCCGGCAAAAACTCTAAAACCTACTACAGGCCAAGAGATGGCAGAGGAAAAGGTTGCTGCTGATAATGAGCCGACACTAGAGGAAGAAGGATATCTTGACCTTATTCTAAGTGGCCAAGAGAACTTTGAATCCATGAATGGAGCGATGGCTCGTATGACAAACGCTCTGCAGGATTTAGGAAAAAGGACCAATGAGCGCACTGAAGAGCTCAATCAAGCACGCACTCCAACAGGAGAGGTCGATCTTAAACAAGCAAAACGTGTTAGTAACCGTGTAGCAGAAGAGATGAACAATTTTGCAGCTTTAATGGAGGTTGAATTTCCAATCTTTGCAAACACATTTTCCAGTGCTATAGATGATTATACACGAGCATTTACCATAACAAAGGACCTCGGTATGGAGAAAAAAGAAGATGTAGAAACAGTAAAAGGCATACTAAAACAATTCCGCTCTACGATTTTGTCAACCCAGAGTCAGATGTGGTCCTTTCGAGATACCATTGCTAACCTGCCGCGTGCGACAACGATGCTGAATCGAGCCAGGAGACGAACTTTATCTATTCTTGACAAACTCGATTCGGAGTTTACGACAGCGTTGAATTTGACTTCCGAGATGGAAAAGGTGTTTGACCAATTTACAAATGAATAGCGTAGATTTAGTAGACGTTCCATTTGCCAGTTCAAAAGCTGTCTAACGCCCGCGTTCACCGGGCCTCCGAACGGCAACGGCCGAAGCGTAAAAACTACGCTGCGGCGGCTCCGGTGCAACGCCTTGTTAGACGGTCATAAACGCCTTATGATAAATTCATCGAGTAGCAATGGAAGGAAGGCATTAGATGAAGATCACCTCATTCGAAAGCGTTATAGAAAACGGACAAATCCGCCTGCCCGCTGACCTACACCTGCCTGAAAAAGCCAAAGTCTATGTCATTGTACCTGATGTGGAAATGCAGCAAATTGCTGTGATTCATAGTCCACGTCTCGCGCACCCGGAACAAGCGGAGGATTTCAAGAAAGAGATTTTCGAGGAACCCAGCGATGCCAGTCTATGACGCTAGCCTATTTAACCCACCGGCACCGCTGGCAAGAGTCACGCTTCGCAATCCAGCTAATAGAAACAGCCTAACAGATATAGCGATGCTGATTGACACGGGTGCGGATATCACTTTGATTCCGCAGGCCTCGGCTAATCAGCTTGGCCTGACCATTGATCCCAATACCGGATATGAACTGATGGCATTCGATGGCAGCACGAGTGTGGCACAAATTGTTCAACTTGATTTGTTATTTCTGAGACGCGTATTCAGGGGGCGATTTCTACTGACCAGTCAGGAGTATGGCATCTTAGGGCGGGACATTCTCAATCACATAAGGCTTGTCTTCGATGGCCCTCATTTGAGATGGGAAGAATAAAGAGGGGCTTAGCCGTGAAGACCGACTAATACTCTCCCGGCTCCGTAGCGCCTTTCTTGATCGAGTGCATGAGGCGCTGGAATGATTCCGACTGCTCGCGATAGACGTACTCTGGCCGCGTGACGATCACCTCTTCGGCACCGCAGCGGCGCAGGTGGCGGACTAACTCATGCAGATTGGCTCGCGGGCAGGTCATGCGGATGACTACGAACGGCGAGTCGCGGCGACTGCCCGAACGGCTATCCTCCATCGGCAGCGAATAGGCCAGCCGCCACCGGTGAGTCAGGCGACCGATCTCACTTAACCGCGACCGCTCGATGGCGGCCTGGATATTAAACGTGTCGCGGCCCCTCAGATAGCTCTCGATCATATCGAGGAAAGTTTCCAGCCGTTCGAGCCGCGCCTCGTCCCATGCAATGATTCGCCGGCTGCCGATCAAACAAGCCTGCGATGAAACGACGATGCCATCCTTGATGATCTTCAGGTGATTGTCAGAGAGCGTCTTGCCTGAAGTCGTCAGATCGATAATCAGGTCGGCAGTCCCCGACGAGGGCGCGCTCTCGGTGGCGCCCATTGATTCGACCAGCACATAATCGGTCACGCCTTGCCGGGCGAGAAAGTCGCGCGACAGGTTGGGAAACTTGGTGGCGATGCGCAAGGTCCGCTGGTGCTTCAAGCGAAAAGCCAGCGCCAGCTCGGCCAGGTCTTCCATCGAAGCGACATCGATCCAGGTGGCGGGCACGGCGACGACCAGCCGCGCATGGCCATAGCCCAGCTCGCGCAAGACGAGCAGTAGGTGATCGGAATTGAGCGCCTGTTCGCGAAAGAGGTCTTCGCCGGTCAGCCCGATGTCTGCCGCGCCGCCGGCGACTTTCGAGGTGATCTCTTCGGCCCGCTGAAAGAGAACCGAGACGCCTTCGATGCCGCCCAGGCGGGCGGTGTACTGGCGCTGGCTTTCGTACTTTACAGACAGCCCGGCATTGCTCAGGAACTTCAAGGTGCCTTCAAACAGGCTGCCTTTGCTCGGTATGGCGAAGATGATGTCGGGGTTGTTCGGCGCTGCCATTTTATCCTTTGCGAACTGACGACTCGACGAACTGACGGAGATTGCTGATCTCGACAACCTGCTCTTCGCGGCGCTGCATGTCTTTGATCTTGACCGATTGATTGCGCAGCTCGTCTTCGCCGACGATGATCGTGAAAGGCACCTGCTCGTCGCCGGCATGGCCGAGGACGGTGGCGAGCTTGCGATGGTCAATGTCTGCGCGCACGCGCCATCCGGCCTGACGACAGATCTGCGCGATTCGCCATGCATCGCTTTCCGAGACTTCGCCGATTCGCGTCAAGACCGCATCAACCGCAGAATCGGTGCCGTTATCCTGGAGTGCGCTGGATTGCTCAAGGGCTAATAGCAAGCGCTCGACGCCGATGGCAAAACCGACGGCGGGGATTTGCCGCGTCGCGCCGAGAGAAGAGAGCAGGTTGTCATAGCGCCCGCCGCCGCAAATCTGGCTGACCGGTCCCAGCGCGTCGCAATGAATCTCGAAGATGAAGCCGCTGTAATATTCGATGCCTCTTCGGAAGCCGAGATGAAACTCGCTGCCCGCGGGCAGGCCGCCCATCTCCTTTAATAACTCCATGCGGCGATGCGCCGTATCGAAAGCATGGCCCGGCGCGCCGCCGATCTTGTGAAAGAGCTTTTCTAACTCGGCGAGCGCCGCATCAGGCGGCCCGCTGATCGCCATGTACTCTTGCAAGACCGTCAGGCAATCCTTCGGCAATTGCAGCTCTCTCTGAGTGAAGCGGCGCAGAAAGCTTTCGGCAATCTCGTCCAGAGAGCGCTGGCCGACCTCTTTTTCCACGAAGAGCGATAAGAGTTGCCGAATGACTGCACGGCTGGCGTCTTCGCCGATAGTGGTCAGAATGTCTGCCAACTGCGCCGCCGCCGGGTCGCTGCCGTCGGCACTCTGCGGCAGCGCCGCATAGCGCTTGAGCAGCAACTGAAACGCATTCTTTCGCCAATAATGCTCTAACAGTGTAGCGCGGACCGGCCCAGAGATCGGCAGGGCGTTGATGAATTCAGCCGCCAATTCCATGTCGCCCAGGAGCAGGCGATAACCTGCCAGGCCCACCGTGTTGATTGCTTCAAGGGCGAGGCTGATCGCTTCGACATCGGCGGCGGTGCGGTTCTCGTTGCCGATGTATTCGACTCCGGCCTGAATGAACTGCCGGTAACGGCCTTCGCGAACCTTATCAAAGCGAAAGACACTGCCTTCATAACTCAGACGGAGAGGCAGGCGACGATTCGGCATTCGCTCAAGATAGGCGCGCGCCGCGGAGATGGTCATCTCGGGGCGCAGGCATAGCTCATTGCCGCGCGGGTCACCGAAGATGTACATGCGGCTGCGTATCTCTTCGCCCGAGCGCTGAAGGAAGATGTCCGAACGTTCGAGCGCCGGCAGCAGAATGCGCTCATAACCATAGCGGTCGAAGGCCGCCAGACAGGTGTCGATGACTCGAAGCAGACGACGAGCCTCGTCCCGCGTATAGTCTTTCGTGCCGGGTATGTGTTCAGGGTGCCTCATCAAGTTTTCAGGTGAGCGATTAGAATGAAACAACCTGTGCCGCGCTCAAGCTTCCGGCTGCTCGATGCCATGACGCGCAAGAATTTTGCGAACCTCGGCGATTAAATCCGTCACAGGGACGGTGACCTGCGCGCCCTGCTCTTTGAGCCATGAGCTGCGGTCGGTGATCGCTTTCGATAGCTCGCGTCCCAGCCGCAAATCTTTCAGCGACACCGTGCCGCTTTCAAACTCGCGCGAGCCGGCGATGACGGCGACGATAGCTTCGCGCTCGTCGGCGTACTTCATCTGCTTCTTGAAGCCGCCGCTGCCGAGATACATCTCGGCGGCAATCCCGGCGTTGCGCAATTGGAAAGTCATCTTCTGGTATTCGAGGATCAGCTCTTTGTCCATCACGGTGACGATCACCGGGGCCGACGCCTCGACGCCTGTGAGCTTGCCCAGGTGACCGAGCGCCGCGAGCAAGCGGTCAACGCCGATTGAAGCGCCGGTCGCCGGAACCTTCTCGCCGATGAAGCGCTCGACCAGATAATCATAGCGCCCGCCGCCGGCGACCGAGCCGAACTGCCGCTTCTGGCCCGCTTCGTCGGTTGTCTCGAAGGTGAGCGCCGCTTCAAAGACCGGGCCGGTGTAATAAGCCAGTCCGCGAACGACCGTGGGATCGAAAATCACCCGGTCTTCCCCGTAGCCAACGGCAGAGAGGAAGCGATCAATCTCGCGCAATTCGGCGACGCCTTCCTGGCCGATCTGTGATTCGCCGACCAGTACGGCGAACTGCTGACAGACTTCGGCGCGCTCGGTCGCCGGTACGGAAAGCAGATCAACGATGCGCTGAATCTGCTCGGTGCTTAAATCGGCGCCGCGAGTGAAATCGCCGATGCGGGCGAAGCTCACAAGATGCGGCGCGATGCGTGCGGTCGGCTCATGGCCAACGACTTCGCCGACCGCGGCAAGAAGCTGACGCTCCGTGGGGAAATCTTCTTCCTTCAACGCCTGCAACTTTTCAACGTCTGAATCCGTGAAGCCCTCGGCCCGAAACAGTTCTAAGACATGCTCGGCGATGCGGAAGCCGGGCGTTGAGCCCTCGACGCGACCTTTGCCGAGCAACTCTTTGACGCCTTCGATGCCGATACGATCCAGCTTATCAATCGCTCGCAAGACGGTTAGCGTCGTCGCTTCGTCTTCAAAGGCGATGCCGGCGGCTTCAAGCACGCCGTTGAGCGCCTTGCGGTTATTGACCCGAATGACATAATCGCCGCGATTGATCCCCAGCGCCTCAAGCGCGTCGGCCAGCACGCAGCAGACCTCGGCATCGGCGGCCATTGAAGCCGTGCCGACCGTGTCAATGTCGAACTGGTAAAACTCGCGGAAGCGGCCCGGCCCGGGCTTTTCATTGCGCCACACCATGCCCACTTGATAACGCCGGAAAGGGATGGGGATGCTGTTTCGATACTCTGAAAAAATCCGCGACAGCGGCGCGGTCAGATCATAGCGCAAGGCCAGCCAGCTATTATCTTCGTCTTGAAATGCGAAAATGCCGCCCGCCGGTGTCGAGATATCAGGAAGGAACTTGCCTAAGGTCTCGACATACTCGATTGCCGAAGTCTCCAGAGGAACGAAGCCGTAACGCTCGTAGACCTTGCGGATGGTATCAATCGTGCGCCGCCGCGCTAAAACATCTTTCGCGAAATTATCTCGGAAGCCTTTGGGTAAGCGCGGGACGGGGCGGCTTACGGCTTTTGGGTCGCTCATCATGGTCTCCTGACTGCGTAAATCGCGTCCGACGACGAATGGGCATTATACTCGCTGGCCAAAAGATTGACCAACTGAGGCCATGATTTAAAGCTGTTCGGGGAGCGGTTAAGAAAGCTGAAAGGTGTGAAAGTACTGCCGTCGGGACTTGAACCCGAGACCTCCTGATCCACAGTCAGGCGCTCTAGCCAACTGAGCTACGGCAGCAAACTTAATCAGCGATTATAAAAGCGCCACCCACTCCCGTCAATGTGAGCGGATAATCGTTTGGAGCTTGCCCGACGTCTATCAATCGTCTATCTCAATCCCGAAAGGCGTATCGCTCAGGTAGCTTTAACGGCTCAACGCGGGTTCGTCACGCCGACCTGTTGACACATCTCAAGCACCGGGCAGGTCGAGCATTTCGGTCGTGTGCCCGTGCAGAGGTGTTTGCCGAAGGGCACCAGCAGCCGGTTGATTTCAACCCAGTAGCGGCGCGGCAGCTTCTCCATTAGCGCGGCCATCGTCTTCTCAGGCGTCTTTGCCGCAACGTAGCCCCAGCGATTGGTGACGCGATGCACATGAATATCTACGCCGATGAAAGGCTGATCACAACTGATGCCTAGCACCAGGTTGGCGCACTTCGGGCCGACGCCTTTAAACGACAGCAGCACTTCGGATTCGCATGGCAACTCGCCGCCGTACTCTTCGGCGACGCGCTCGGCGATGGCATGAATGTTGTAGGCTTTCTGCTCGTGAAAAGTCGCCGGGCGAATGATCTCATCGATCTCCTTTGGCGACAGCCTTCGCATCTCGTCAGGCGTGCGCGCCTGCTCGAACAGTCGCCGCGCCGTCGGCAGCATGACTTCGTCATAGGTGCGAATCGAGATGATGCAGGCGATCAGTTGCTCGAAGGTCGAATTGAAGCCGTCTTCGGCCAGCTCGAAGAGCGCCGCCTTCGGGAATGGCTCGACGGCTTTGCGGATGGCGCGGATGGCCTCGCTGATGTCAAATGGACGTTTCGCCATTGGCCCTCACGATGAGTGAAGTTTCATTCGTCCACCCGATTGATCTTATCATAACCGCTATATTTCTCTCTGCGGTCGTGGCGCAGTTTGCTATACTACTTAGCTGGAATGGCAACCTGCTCCAAATGCAATCAAACACCTGAAGTCTTGCGGCTGCACAAATGCGCCGTCTGCTTCAAGCTCGTCTGCGACAGGTGTGCCGTGAGGCGCTACGCGCAGATGTTCTGCTCGGAGCCTTGCGCTAAGGTCTTTTTCTTTCCCGACGAAGATATGAGCGGGTTGTAATAATCATTAGGGAGTTTCCGCATGAATCTCATCCAACGTCCGCGTCGGCTGCGGCGCAGCGAAACCTTGCGCGCTCTGGTGCGCGAAACCAACCTGACGCCTGACGACTTTGTCTATCCACTCTTTGTCTGCGAAGGCGAAGGCGTGCGCCGCGAGATCGGCGCGATGCCCGGCTGTTTCAACCTGTCGATTGACGAACTGGTCAAAGAGGTCGCCGCGGCGGTGCGCGTCGGCGTCCGCTCGGTCATCCTCTTCGGCGTGCCCGACGAGAAAGACGCCACCGGAACGCAGGCTTATGCTGAAGACGGCATCACGCAGCGCGCCATACGAGCCGTCAAGCGCGAGGTCAAAGAGGCGTTCGTGATTGCCGACAACTGCCTATGCGAGTACACAGCCCACGGTCACTGCGGCGTCATCCGCGACGGCGAAGTGTTGAACGATCCGACGCTCGATCTGCTGGCGCGCACCGCCGTGTCACAGGCCGAAGCCGGCGCCGACCTGATTGCGCCGTCGAATATGATGGACGGCTTTGTGAGCGCCATTCGTGCGGCGCTCGATCAATCGGGCTTCGATCATTTGCCGATCATGTCGTATGCGGTGAAGTACGCGTCGGGCTTTTATGGCCCGTTCCGCGAGGCCGCCGGCTCGGCGCCGCAATTCGGCGATAGGCGCGGCTACCAGATGGACCCGGCCAACGCCCGCGAGGCGTTGCGCGAAGCTCAGCTTGACGTTGAGCAGGGCGCAGACATGCTGATGGTCAAGCCGGCGCTGGCTTACCTGGATATCATTCGCGCCGTGCGCGAGCGCTTTGATCTGCCGCTGGCTGCCTATCAGGTGTCGGGCGAATATTCGATGATCAAGGCCGCGGCGCGCCTGGGATGGATTGACGAAGAGCGCGTTGTGATGGAGACGTTGACGGCCATCAAGCGCGCCGGCGCCGACATCATCCTGACTTACTTCGCCCGCGAAGTGGCAGCGCGCATGGCATAAAGCGATTTGCACGTAGGTTGCCGAAGTCGCGCAAAGCGGTTCG
>JBJMGU010000201.1:0-6008 GCA_045807765.1 Blastocatellia bacterium | reverse complement strand
CCCGACGATGTGCCGCCCTTCTTAAAAGCGGCCTCGGCGCGGCTCATCTTTCTAGGGCCGGAGCCGGATCGCTGGCGCGATGGTAAGGAACTTTACAAAGCCCTCGTCGAAGTCAACGCGCCGGATCATTTTATTGATATAGACAAGCCGGAAGATTTCAGCGCCCTGCCCAACGACCGTTATCAGTATGCGGTGTGGCTGCGCGCACAGGGCAAAGACCCGAAGGACATCGGCTTCTTGCCATACGCGATGCTCGAAGGCTATCAGAAGATGCAGGTGCTGTTTCGCCTGTGGCGCGAGCCGCAACACGCCGCCGAGCGCGAACAGATCGAACAGAACATCGTCTACTATGCCGGAGTCCTGGGGCACTATGTCGCCGATGGGTCTCAGCCCTTGCACGCGTCGATTCATTACAACGGCTGGAGCATGAGCGCCAACCCTGAAAACTTTACGCGTGAGCCACTGCACTGGCGCTTCGAGGGCGAATACGTCAAGGCGCAGATCAAACCGGAAGATTTCAGCAGTCTGGTGAAGCCGGCGCGGCAGCTCAACGACCCGTTTACTGATATTGTCAGTTACTTGTTGGAGTCGCACCGCCTCGCGCCTGAAGTCTATCGCATGGATAAAACGGCGCGCTGGGAGCCGAGCAACCGCAACCCCGGATCGAAACAGTTTGTTGCTGAGAGGCTAGCCGCTGGATCGCAGATGCTGGTCAACCTCTGGTACACCGCATGGGTGAATTCGGCTGATCCCAAAAGCACACGCGCCGCTCAAATCGGTGGGGCTGCAAAAAAAAATGACAAGGATGCGCAACCTGTGCGTTCAAACAAGTGATGGAGGCGTTCAAGCCAGAGCACGGGCTGGAACGTTAACGGTTTTTACTTGAACGCCTCCTTCGCATTCACTCTTTCATAGGCACAGGCCATCCACTTGCTCGCTTTCCGAAAGGTGCGTGGCAATCCAAAACGCTGTCTGTCAGCCATCGAATCCATCGAAAGTAATCCTCATTATCATCACCTCCCGCTCTTCTCATCGGCGGCGCGATCCTGCGCCTGACTTGCCTCTTAATGAGCGCGACCGCTAGACTTTCCCATCTATGACTGAGCAGGTGGCGGAGATAGCCATAATCGGGGCGGGGCCGGCGGGGGCCTTTCTGGCTTCGCGGCTGGCAGAAGCCGGTCGCGATGTCGTGCTATTCGACCCCAAAGGCGCATGGGAAAAACCCTGTGGCGGCGGCGTGCCGACGAGAGCGCTGCGTGAATACGCGAGGCTGCTCAACCGCACAGAGTACCCGCGCAAGTTGATTCGTCGAGTCACTCTGGTGTCGCCCAATATGCGCCGCCTCACAATCGAGTTTGACGAGCCCTTCGCTATCTATTCTCGCCAGGTGCTAAACGGGTTGGTGCTAGACCGCGCCATCGAATCCGGGACGCGATTCATCCGCGCCGCGGTCGTGGATTTCAAACGCCACGCGGATCACTGGCAGATCACCACCGATGACGGGCAGAGTTGGCAAGCGCGCTTTCTTGTCGGTGCCGATGGCGCGGCAAGCCCGACGCGCCGCAAGCTGGTCGGCATTTTCCCCAAGCAAGATTTGGCGCTGGCCTTCGGTTATAACGTCCAGATGGGGGACGCCGAAAAGTCACCGGCCACGAACGGCAATGGGGAATTGCACGACGAGCCGCAAGACGAAGTTGTCGTGCAGTTCCTTCGCGATTTCACCGGCTATGTCTGGGCCTTCCCGCGTCCAGGCGTGATGAACTTCGGTGTCGCGTCGAAGCTCGGCGAGCGCACCTCTGACGAGTTACGCGGCATCCTTAAACAATTCGTGGCTGATTATTACGGCGGCCAGTTGCCAGCGGCTGAGCGACTGAGCTTCTTTGGCGCGAAAATCCCGACGCTCGATTACGCCAGCTGGCAGGAGTTGAAAACCATCGGCGAAGGCTGGGCGCTCATCGGGGATGCCGCGGGCTTCGCCGACCCGATTACCGGCGAAGGCATCTACTACGCCTTCCGCTCGGCTGACTTGATGGCCGAGGCGCTGCTCGCATCACCTGCCAATGCGTATCCGATGGCGACCGCGAAGTATGAGCAGGATTGGCGCGCGGCCTTCGGCCATGACCTTGAGGGCGCGTCGCGCCGCCTGCCGCTGTTTTATCGCGGGCGTTTCTTCGGGCGACGGTTCACCGACGCCATGATCTTACTGGCGAAGTACCATCGCGGCGTGCGGCGCGTGCTGGTCCGTGCCGTCGTCGGTTATCAAAGTTACACGACGCTTAAACGTGAATTGTTGCGCAACGTGCTGCGCGTCTTTTGAATAAATGATGAACGATGAATGATGAATTAAGAGAGGAAACGGCAGGGGATTGTCTATAGATAATCCGGCTTCCGTTTCCTCTTCCGTTCATCATTCATCATTCTGCATTCATCATTTCTGAATGCGTGGGTCAATGGCAAAGAGCCGATCACCTTTAATCATTATCTTCATCACCATCTTCATTGACCTCATCGGCTTTGGCATTGTCATTCCGGTCTTGCCGCTATATGCCGAGCGGTATCACGCCTCGGAAACCGTCATCGGCCTGATGCTGGCGTCGTATTCGATGATGCAGTTTGTCTTCGCGCCGATCCTCGGTCGGCTATCCGACCGTGTTGGCCGCCGACCCGTACTGTTGTTAAGCCTGATCGGCACCTCGCTCGGATTCCTGTTGATGGGCTTTGCGCATTTGATTCCGTTCGGCGTATCGCTCTTCGGTCTTGCGCCTGTCGTCATCTGGCTTTTTCTAGCTCGCATCATTGACGGCATCAGTGGCGGCAATATCTCGACAGCGCAGGCTTACATCGCCGACGTGACGCCGCCCGACGACCGTGCCCGTGGGATGGGCTTGATTGGCGCGGCCTTCGGCCTCGGCTTTATTTTCGGACCGGCGCTTGGCGGGTTGCTGAGCCATTTTTCCCCGGAAACCCCGTTCTTCTTTGCCGCCGGGCTCGCCGCGCTGAACGCCACTGCTCTGTATTTTCTTTTACCTGAGAGCCTCGCTCCCGAACACCGGCATGAGGCGCGCCGTGGCGCACGCTTACAACAGCTTATTGAGCAGGCCGGCAACTGGCAGTTGAAGGCAGTCTTCGCCACTTACTTTTTTGCGACCGTGGCGTTTGCCATGCTAACGGCGACCTTCGCGCTCTTCGCCAGTCATCGCTTTCGTTTTGACGCGACGCACACTGGCTACCTGTTCACCTATGTCGGCGTCATCGGTGCGTTCATACAGGGCGGCTTGATCGGCAAGCTGGTCAAGACCTTTGGCGAGAAGCTGCTGGCGGTCGTGGGCACAGTGATTTTCTCAGCCGCGCTATTCGCATTGCCATTGGCGCAGGCATTGCCGATGCTGCTCATCGCCAGTTCGGGCATCGCCATCGGCAACAGCCTGGTGACGCCTACCCTCAACAGCCTGGCCTCAAAGAGTGTCGCGCCGGCATTCCAGGGGCGCATCCTCGGGGCAATGGCCTCGGTCGCGAGCCTGGCGCGGATCATCGGCCCGATGCTTGGCGGCTTTCTGCTTGGCCGCGATAATGAGCAAGAGGTTTATTATGGCAAGACGGTTTATTGGGCCAGCGGCACGATTATGGTGATCGCGCTGGCGCTCGCCGTATCGCTGCACGCCCGTAGCGCCGAAGCCGGCAACCCCACTGTTGCCATCGAAGAATAGAGGAAACCTACATGAGCCTATACATTCTTAGCGTTTGGATTCACATTCTGCTCGCCTGTGTCTGGGTCGGCGGGATGATTTACACCGCCGCCGTCGTCATTCCGTTTGCCGTCAAGCACGGCCCCGACGAGCGGCAGCGGATTCTGCGCGGCCTCGCACGCAAGTTCAGGATGATCGGCTGGACCTCTGTCGTGTTGCTCATCATCACGGGCTACTACAACGCCACCCAGCGTTATGCGCTTGAAGGCGCAAGCGGGCTGTTTGATAAGACGCGCGTCGGCTTCTGGCTGCCCCGCAAGCTGGAAATTTTTGTCCTGATGGTGCTGCTGGTGCTATTCCACGACATCATGAGCCTGCGCGCCGCGAAGCAGTCCGGCTCCGGGCGCGACGCCGCGCCCGGCAACCGGCTCGGCTCAATCGCCGCTGCCATTGCGACCTTGCTGGCGCTTGCGGTGCTCTACTGCTCGGTGCGAATCGTGCGCGGTTAGCCTATTGACTTACCGGCTGGCCCCTTTGCCGCAAGGCTTCAAACAAGACGACGCCGACGGCGACCGAAACGTTCAACGAGGTGATGCGACCGTGTAGCGGAATCGAAACCGTCACGTCGCAACGCTCGCGCACCAGCCGGTGCAGGCCGTGACCTTCGCCGCCGAAAACCAGCGCCACCGCGCCCCTGTAGTCATACTGCGTATAACCCATGTCGCCCGAAGCCTCGACGCCGACGACCCAGACATGGCGCTGTTTCAGTTTCTCGATGAAGGACGCCATGTTAGTGACGCGGGCGATGGGCAGGTATTCGGTGGCGCCGGCGGCGGTCTTGGCGACGACTTCGGTGACGTGCGCGGCGCGGCGTTCGGGAATGACGACCGCCACCGCCCCGGCGCATTCGGCTGTGCGGATAATCGCGCCGAGGTTATGCGGGTCTTCGACGCCGTCGAGCAGCACCAGTAAGGATTGCGGCGTCAGGCGGTCGAGCAGCTCGTCTTCGTCCGTATAGCTGGCGGCTGCGGCGATGGCGATGACGCCCTGGTGGTTGGCGCCCGCGGCAAGCCGATCAAGCGCAATGCGCGGCTCTTTGCGAATCGGCACCCGCGCCCGCTTTGCCAGATCAAAGATGTCGCGCAGCCGTTCGTGCCGCGCGCCTTCGGCAATCACGATACGCTCGATGCGCCGCCCTCCCGCCCGCAGCGCTTCAATCACCGGCAAGACTCCATAGATGTGCGCCATGACTTTCTTTTAATCCATTGGCCGCCTAAACACAACTTTAGCGGGATGCAGCAATCAGCCGCCATCTGTCATGCGCTGCCGACAGCGAAATCCGCTCATCAGCCGAGCCGTCGCTTTCTTTTCCGGTATTTCGACATCTTTCGCCGTTGGCATAAGGTTCGCAATAATCCTGCGAGATCAAATGGTTTCAGGGAGAAATGGTTTTGTCCGTAGCGACTGACATCAAGCAACGTCCACAGTCATGGCAACTGGGTTTGTCTGCGGGAGTCCTCGGCTATCTAGCGCTTGGCGCTGTGACGGGCACGGCGCGCCCTTATCACTGGTTTATGCTATTGATCATCCCTCTGGCATTCCTCGCCGCAGAAGGTTGCCGCCGCTTCTTTCTCGATTGGGCGCCGCTCGTTGCCTTCTGGCTTATTTACGACCGATTGCGCCTGTTGCAGCCGCTGTTGCTGCACCGCGTCGTGGTCGCCTGGCCCTATCAGCTTGAGCGATGGGTGTTCGGTGGTCTTTTCGGCGGCGAGGTTCCCGCGCACGCCGCCCGCGTCTGGCTCGCCGCACAATCGGGAACGATGGTGGGCGCGGCATTGAGCTGGACTGCGCAACTCATTTACCTGTCGCATATCTTTCTGGTGCCGCTGTTGTTCATGTGGCTATGGACGCGGGGCCGCACGAATCAGTCCCATCGAGCCGGCTTTCAGCGCATGATGCGGGCCTTCGCTTATTTGAATTTTGCGGCGATCTTGATTTACTTGCTCATGCCTGTGGCCCCGCCCTGGTGGGTGAGCCTGAACGGCATGACGCCGCCGACAACTGATCTCCTGTCGCAAATGAGAATCAGCACGGCAATGGATGGCAAGCTGGTCACGGGACTCATCCGTAACGCGGCGCAGTGGTTCGCCGCCGTTCCGTCCCTGCACGGCGCTTATCCCGTATTACTGGTTCTGCTGGCCTGGCGCGAACAGCCCTGGCGCGTGGTCGCCGTTATGGTGGTTTATGCCGTGTTGATGTGGGCGGCAACAGTGGTACTCAATCAGCATTATGTGATTGACCTGATTGCCGGGGGCTTGCTGG
>JBJMGU010000200.1:0-11496 GCA_045807765.1 Blastocatellia bacterium | reverse complement strand
CACCAGGGCAATCTGGCGGCAGCCGAGCGGCTGGCCGAGACGTACCAACTCCCCCTCAGTCAGGCCCGGGTACACCTGGCCAGGGAAGATGCGTCGGCAGCACTGGCGGTCCTGGAGCCATTGCGCCAACAGGCAGAGGCAAAGGGCTGGGAGGATGAGCGGCTCTGGGTGATGGTCCTCCAATCGGTCGCTTACGATGTGCAGGGCGAAAAAGACAAGGCGCTACAACTACTGGGAGACGCGCTGGCGCTGGCAGAGCCCGGAGGCTTCGTCCGTCTCTTTGTGGACGCAGGTGCTCCAATGGCTCACCTGTTGTCGGAGGCGGCTGCCCGTGGCGTGATGCCGGATTATGTAGGTAAGCTGCTGGCGGTATTTGAAGCTGAGAAGCGAAAGAGCGAAGAAGAAACTTCACTGTCGCCGGCCTCGCCTGTCCAGCCCCTCATCGAGCCCTTGAGCCGGCGCGAGTTAGAAGTGCTGCGACTGATTGCTCAGGGACTGTCCAATCGAGAGATCAGCGAGCAGCTCTTCCTCGCCCTGATAACGGTTAAAGGGCACAATCAGAGAATCTTCGGCAAGTTACAGGTAAGAAACCGCACTGAAGCCGTCGCCCGTGCCCGCGAGCTGGGTCTGTTATAGCCAACCCCCAGAGGCTTTTACCCTCAGTAATCTCAAAACAATACCTAAAACCATACTTTAGTATCTAGCGCCACTACCGCATTGAGGATATTGTAGCGCAGACCTTATGTGGTCAGCCGCAAAAGGTACAAGGTAATGGCAGAAGCACTTAATCGAACCGCTGATACCAGTCAGCCGACGATCTATCAAATCCGGGTCAAGGGCCATCTGGGCTCTCAATGGAAGGACTGGTTTGGGGGCCTGACCGTCACGCTGGAGGATAACGGCGAGACGCTCTTAACCGGGCCGGTGGTCGATCAGGCTGCGCTGCATGGATTGCTAAGAAAAGTGCGTGATTTAGGCATCCCACTGGTCTCGGTCATTCGTGTAGATCAGTGATAGTCGTTCATATCATTCAAAAAGGAGAAAAACATGCAAGACACCGCCGACGTTATTCACAAAGATTCGGAGCGCAGAACCTCTCACGGGCCTGGTCACTGTCCTGACGCACGACCGATCAAGCGTTTCGGAGAACAAACACCAAAAGTCTTGGCAGCCCTTCTGATCTGCCTTCTTGCATTAGCTTCCGTCGCCCTGGCTCAGGGGCCACAGAAAGCTGCCGCCGTGCAGTCGGACGCGCAGAAGGCGCTCGAAAAAATGAAAACCCTGGCGGGCTCGTGGCAAGGCACGATTGTGGGCATTCCGATCAACTTCACCCTTCGCGCCGTATCCAGTGGTACCGCAATTCTGCATGAGGGGAATACGCCTGGAGGGGGTCCTCCAAACCATGAGATCACTATGTTCTACTTGGACGGGGATCGTTTGCTCGCAACCCATTATTGTGACGCCGGGAATCGGTCTCGCATGGAGGGGAAGATGTCGCCGGATGGAAAGACAATCGAGTTCAGTTTTATCGATGTCGCTGGAGGCACGCAGAGAGGATACCTGAAGGATATAGTGTTCACAATGATTGACGAGAACCATCATACCGCAGAGTTGACTTTCGTTACGCCAGACGGTAAGCCGAGGCAGTTTCGCGGCGAATTTCAACGGGACAAATAACTGGCACGATATCAGACAAAATATCGTCAACATTTCTGAAGAAGCTTGGGTACACCGCGGCTACAGATGATACACTTCCATTGCCTTAGACATAGCGCTGAGGATTGTCACAAAATTGTCACAAGCATCGTCGAGTACCCTGTGGCAGTGAACGCGTGACTTGTAGGCAGAAAGGATAAGGCTTTGGAAAGCGGGCGCAAAACGGAGGAAGAATCAAGCAGTTCCAGGTTTTCGCCGGGCGGCACGCCGGGCGGATTGGGGATGTTTCTGTTCGGGCTGGCGCTCGCAATAGCCGGCGGCTACCTGATCATGAATCAAGTGCAGGTGACGAGCGGCTACTGGCACTGGTGGGGGCCGAACACCTTCGGGCTGACGCTGTTGCCGCTGGTCATCGGCATCGGGTTATTGTTCTTCAATGGCCGCTCGATTGCCGGTTGGCTGCTGGCGGGCGGCGGTGCCGTGATCATCTTCGTCGGCATCATCTCGAACCTGCAAGTCTATTTCCAGCAGACCAGCCTGTTTAACACCATTCTGATGTTGACGCTGTTTGCCGCAGGGCTCGGCCTGATGGCCCGCGCTCTCAAACGTTCTTGACGATGATGCTCATTAAACAAACCGCCATGCCCAGCGCCGCTCTGGCCCTGGGCGCCATGATTTTTTGCAGCCTCGCGCTTGCAGCCGAAGCTCGCCCTGTGAAGAAATCATCTCTCAACGAGGCGCGCAAAAAAATTGCCGAGCTGGTCACGGCGAGCGGCGCTGAAATTGTCGCGGTCGCCTTCCACGACCTCGACAGCGGCAGCGAGCTGCTGATCAACTCTGACGCCAACTTTCATGCCGCCAGCACTATGAAGGTGCCGGTGATGATGGAAATCTACCGTCAGGCGGCGGCGGGAGGGCTGTCGCTCGACGACCGCCTGCCGGTCAAGAACGATTTCCTGAGCATCGCCGACGGCAGTCACTTTTCGATCTCGGCCACAGACGACAGCGAGCCGTCGCTTTACAAACGCATCGGCGAGACCGCGACCATCCGCGAGTTACTGCGTCTGATGATCATCGCCAGCAGCAATCTGGCGACGAACATTTTGATCGAGCGTGTGCAGCCCACGCGCGTGATGGAGCTGATGCGCGAGATGGGGGCGCACAACATCCGCGTGTTGCGCGGCGTCGAAGACGGCAAGGCCTTCGACCGCGGCCTGAACAACACGACGACGGCGCGCGACCTGATGATCCTTTTGCGCCGTATTGCCGCAGGCCATGCCATATCCCGGCAGGCTTCTGATGAAATGATCCGCGTGATGCTTGACCAGCAATTCAACGAAGGCATTCCGGCGGGCCTTGCCAAAGACGCGCGCGTCGCTCACAAGACCGGCTCGATTACCCGGATCAATCACGACGCCGCGATCATCTTCCTGCCCAACCGCAAGCCCTACGTTCTGGTCGTGCTGACGCGCGGCCTCAGCGACGAAGCCCGCGCCCACCGACTGATCGCCGACATCTCGCAGACGATTTATCAATCGGTCATCGGTCATTAGTCTCTCGTTCTTCTACAAAGAACCATCCGGCTGTCAGACAATCTCGCTTGCCGCCGTCAACCGCATCGGGCTTTGGCGCGAAGAAAGCCGAATGTTAGAATGCGCACGCCGGAGATAGACCAATTACACGTTCTCAAGAGTGCGCGCATGACCGATAGCACCGCGGCAGGAACCGAGATCAATGACCGCCGGCTCGACGAGCTGACCGACGAAGAGCTGGTGGACTGCTTCCTCATTGGCCAGAAGGCCGAGCGCGCGCGCGCGCACCTCTGTTTCGAGACCTTGATCGCCCGCTATCGCGGCTTGATCAATCACGTCGTCCGCTATTCGCAATACCGCTACCCGGAATGGGACGCGGCGGACGACGTGGTGTCGCGGGCGATTTATAAAATCTATCGCGGGCTGCGGCTGTGGCGCCGTGAGGGTAAGCTGTCGAGCTTCATCGCGCGCATCACGCAGAGCGAGATGATTGATACGATCCGCCGCGTGCGCCGCGACAAATCGTGGACGCCACGCCCGGCGGCTGACCCTGATGACGACGAACCCTCGGAAGTCGAGCGCGCGCCGGCGCTGACGCTATCGCCTGAAGCCGAGGCGATTCGTAGCGAGCAACGCGAGATTGTTGATCAACTGCTCGGCGATGTCTGCCGTGACTGGAAAGATTCGGTGATCGTCAGCGACTACATCATCCTGGGACGCAACGCGACCGAGATTGCCGGCGAGTTCGCCATGTCGGAAGACCTGGTTTATCAGCGTGCGCACCGTTTGAAAGAGCGGTTGAGAAAATGGCTTGAGGCGCACGGCTTCACCTCGGCAAACGCCGTGCTGGGCGGCGCCCGGAAGAAAAAGCAATGAGCGTTATCGGCAAAGCGAAATCACAGGAAGTAACCCATTCGCCGGCGCGAATGTGAGCAGGCAGGTGAGATCATGGCACGAAAGTCAGCGCATCCAAGCAGACAGTTGTTCGATTACCTGAACGGCGCGGCCAGCGACGAGGCGCGGCAACAGGTCGAGCGACATCTGAGCGATTGCGCTGACTGCGCTGCGGTCGCTCGCCTGGTGCGCACCTTGAAAGATCACGCTACTGAAGGTGGCAACCCGGTGACGCTAACCCGCGCCGCTTCATTCAGCACTCCGGACGATCACCCTGATGTTGCGACGCTCGCCGCGTTCTTCTACAGCCGCTCGCCGGGTGAACGCCATGCGCGGGTCGCGGCGCACGTCGCGCAGTGCCGCCATTGCGTTGCCGAGATCGCTCTGTACGCCGAGGCCGAGCGCGCCGCCGCGGCCTATGAGCCGGCGGCGACAGAAGCTAACGCGGTGCCCGGCGCTGTGTGGGAGTTGCTGCGCGGCTGGGAAGAGAACGCCTATGCGCAGCCGAAGCCCGCAAGCGAAATGGTCAACCATGAGTTGCTGGCGAAACTGATGAGCGTCTTGCGCGAACAGCGGCAAGCATCGAGCGGCGGGGCGGACGAAGGGGTGGTGCCGGTAACAATCATTGACCGCGAAGGCCGCGTGCGCGGCGTCGAGTTGTTCAAGCGCGACACCGACGCCGAAGGCGAAAGCATTCTCAAGCACATCAGCGCCTCGGCGCAGTACGACGCCAAGCCGGTTCATGTGCTGCTCGACTTTGGCGATGAAAATCGCGTGATTCTCTCCGAGCGCGTCGAGCATGACATGCTGCGTCTTAAGCCGGTCATGCGTCGCACTCAGCCGCTACGCGCCGATTATTTCATCATTGAAGAATGAATAAGGGAGTCAGGAGTCAGAAGACAGAATAAAAGCCGCGGCGGCTGCCGCCTTCCTTGTTCATTCTCACTCCTGACTCCTGACTCCTGACTCCTCCGTGTTACTGGTCACTTGTCACTGTCTTTCCTGTAATGATTCGCTCGATTGAATAGATGGGCTTGCCCTGCGACTCGAAATAGGTGCGGCTTAACATCTCGCCGATCAGCCCCGAAGTAATCAACTGCACGCCGGCCAGAATCAACACCGCGCCGAGGATCATCAGCGGCCCGTGCTGCTCGAAGAGGTCTGAGCCATACAAGACCTTCTTCACCAGCATCCAGAGCATGATCAACATGCCGGCCATCGTGCTCAGCAGGCCGAGCGGCCCAAAGAAGTGCAGCGGGCGGGTGACGTACTTCAGCAGGTAGCGAATCGTCAGCAGGTCGAACAACACCCGCACCGTCCGCGACAGCCCGTAATGCGAGCGCCCGCCCGGTCGCTCGATGTTCTTGATTGGCACCTCAACGATGGTCGCGCCGTTCCACGAGGCCAGCGCCGGGATGAAGCGGTGCATCTCGCCATAGAGCTTGATCTGCTTGATCGTGTCTTTGCGATAAACCTTGAAGGTCGTGCCGAAGTCGTGAATGTTGACGCCCGATAACCTGGCCATCAGCCAGTTGGCAATAAGCGACGGCAAACGGCGCAGCAGGAAGTTGTCCACCCGCTTCTTGCGCCAGCCGCTGACGATGTCGCAACCGGTCGCTTCCATTGTCGCCAGCATCTGCGGAATATCCGCAGGGTCATGTTGCAGGTCGCCGTCCATCGAGATGATCACGTCGCCTTCGGCGTAATCAAAGCCTGCGGCCAGCGCTACCGTCTGACCATAGTTGCGCTTCAGCCGGATGACGACGACGCGCGGATCGGCGGCGGCGATCTCTTTCAATGCCGCGAGCGTGCGGTCGCTGCTGTGGTCGTCGATGAAGATCAATTCGAGCGGCTCGAAGCGGTTGCTCATCATTTCAGACAAGCGTTGATAAAGCTCGCGCACGCTCTCTTCTTCATTGTGAAACGGCACGACAACGGAATAGCGGGGGGCTTCGATTTCACTCTCAAACATGCTCGACAAACTCCTGATAATTGATTAGCCGCACCTGTTCTGTGGTGATGGCGCGGCGCACGTTATCATCGCTCAATGCTTCAAGCTCGCGCTGGCGCTCGCGCTTCAATCGCGTCGCCGCCCGTTCCAGCTCATCATCATACACGGCGGGGTG
The DNA here is from genome assembly GCA_045807765.1 of Blastocatellia bacterium. GTDB lineage: Bacteria > Acidobacteriota > Blastocatellia > UBA7656 > UBA7656 > DATENM01. The sequence continues at coordinate 5,288 of JBJMGU010000200.1, read as the reverse complement.
GCACATCAACTCGGTGGTGCCGTCGCGCAAGGCTTCGATGATGCGCCGCGCGGCTTCCGCATCGAGCAATCCCGTCAGGCGCACGCCACAGAAAAAGTCCGGCGCTTGCAAACCATGCTCTCGGACAAGGCGGTGAAATGTCCGGGCGCGTGCCGCCACCGTAGCCGACATTACAACCTGCTTCAAGTAAGTGCCGCGCCGGGCGCGCGCCGCCACTCCAGTTATAACCGGCGCACGCCAGCTTTCAAACGGGTTGCGCACAGCGCGGACGCCGAACGCGTTGGCTACACGCGCCAGCGCCGTCATTACCAGCGGCTGGGTATGCGCGTGCTTGTGCGAGTCGAAGTGCGTCGGCGTAATCCCTGCGCGGCGAACACGCTCGACCTGGGCGGCGAACTCGCGCTCCAGATGCTCGACGCGCACCTTGCCGCGCGCCAGCCGCTTAATTAAATCTGTGAGCGTGCGCGGCAGCAAGCCATCGCGGTCAACCAGCGAGGCGATCTCGGAGGCGGGCGCGAGCGGGTGGCCGCCGACCGCGACCAGATGACAGCCGACGCCGAGCGGCGGGTTGGCTCGCGCCATCGTTACCGCTTCGTCAAAGGCGTCGCCATTGGCCATCAACGTCGCGCTCGTCAGAATGCCGCTTTCAAAAGCCCGCAGAATGCCGGCATTGACGCCGCGCGTGAAGCCGAAGTCGTCCGCGTTGACAATCAATCGTTTCATCAGTAGGCAGTAGGCAGTAGGCAGTAGGCAGTAGGCAACTCGTCTTTCGACTGCCTACTGCCTACTGCTTACTCGTTTTATAGACTCGCGCGGCGGTCGCGCCACCGTAGTCGCTCGACTGCACGATGGGAAAGTTGCGCTCGATGAATTCGTAATTCTCGCGGTTCTCGAAATAGACGCGGCCCGGTTGCAGCAGCACGTAATCGGGCGCACGCTCGCTCAGCGTGAAGCCCGGCTGCGACATAATCTCTACTTGAATGTCGGGCCGTCGATAACGCTGCAAATAGTATTCAACAACGCCGGGAATCTCTGTCGCCAGTCGCGCCCCCGGCGGCGCGTTGTCGGCAATGTAGCGGATGCTTTCTCTCGCCCCCAGGTCATAAAATTCGTCGTGCGGGAAAAAGTATCCCACCCGCTGGCCGCCAAACGCGTTGAGATAAAGATTCGGCAAAGGCAGGCTGCTGAGCATGCTGATCGCCGGCGTAACCAGAAATACAATGGCGAGCGCGGCGGCTGCCAGGTTCGCTGCATAAGACGAGGGCGTCAACTGCGGCGCCCGCGCAGCCAGCCAGCGCCACATCGCCAGGATGCCAATGGCCGCGGTCATATAAACCAGTGGCATCAGCGACAGCGTGTAGCGCAAGAACTTGGTGCCGGTCAGCGACATCGGTAAGAGCCAGAAGATCAGCATCACACGCAGGAAGAGATAGCCGCGCGATTGCGGGTAAGGGCCGCGGTGGCGGAAGATTTCGACGAGGCCGACCACGAAGGCCACCAGCAACGGCAGCGGCACTTTGACGAGCAGAAAGAGGAAGTAGAAATACCACGGCGTGCCGCCGGGCGTCTGGTTCATGTCGTTGATGAACATCTTGCCCATCACGACGTAGCCGTGGTGCGTCAGCAGGTCTTCGTTGATGTACTTCAACAGATAGCGCCAGGTCTGCGGCACGAAGGCTGCCGGGTTGAAGACGATAAATGCCAGAATCAGGCCGCCGAAGTAGCGCCCCCACATGCGGCGCGTTAGCGGGCGGTTGTTGCGACTGTCATAGCCGATCAGCGTGTAATAAAGCGAGTTCAGGCCGAAGTAGTGCGGGAAGTATTTCGACGCCATCATCAGCCCGAAGGCGGCGCCCGCGAGCGCAAAGAGCGCCTCTTGCCGGCGCGTGGCGTCGGCCCATTGTGACTTCGCGTGGTGGTAGAGATAGAAGCCGCTGAACATGAAAAAGACGAGCAGCGTGTCTTCTTTGTCAACGCGGCTGAACCAGACCGCGTTGATCCCAATGGCCCACAGCAGCGCCGTGATGGCGCCGGCTCTGAAGCCGAGCAAAGCGCTGGCGAGCAGCAGCAGCGGAATCACTGTGAGCGCGCCGAACAGCGCGTTTGGCAGGCGCAGCGCCGCTTCTTCGCTGATAGCGAGATGCAAAGGAAAACCGGCGATCTGGTTCCAGGCCTTTGCCGTTTGCAGCGATGCGTAACAGAGCATCTTCATCACCATCGGGTGCTCGGCGTTGACCGTGAAGTCGCCCTGCTCGTAGGCGCGCAATGCGAAGAGTTTGTTGGCTTCGTCTTCGGCGAGGCTGGCGGCGCCAATCTGGTAGGCGCGTGCGGCGAAGGCCAGTACAACCAGGCCACAAATGACCAGCCAGCGGTGGCGTTCGAGACGGTCGAAGAAGCCGGGGCGAGTGGCGATTTGAGGCGGCTTAAAATCTGCGAAGCTGACTTCGAGATCGTCTACGGTTCGCATCCCCTGTGACTCCAGCATGATTCAACACGCTGTCTATCCCAAAAAGAGTCGTGAAGGTCATGCTACGCTGAAACGGGAAAGTCGGATGACGGGCAGACCAAAACATGGCGGCCCGGCTGCGGTAAACACGCGTTCAAGACCAAGTCGTCCCCTCGGCAGTAGTTTGCGGCGAGTGATTCATTGTAGTCATACGAATAGGAAAACTCAAACCGAATGCAGTTGCCGGGCGGCGGGGATGATCACAGGTGGCTTAAAGCACAGCGGCGGGATAGGTCGGCGGCAGGCCGGCTTATTCTGCTTCACCTCCTTGGGATGCTTTGATAGATAAGGCGGCCATCTCGCGCGGCTGCTGACGCGGCACGGCGACTTTCGCATAAACCTCGGAATCGGAAACCCGCCGCATCGTCGTCTGCTGCTCGATCGGGCCGAGGCGGACGTGCAGGCGCGCGCCTTCAAGCTGCATTTCGCTCGACGAGAAATGGATCGTCAGGTCATTGCTGGTTTCGAGCATCGCTCGCGCTCGCATATACCCATCCTCGCTCTGCCACTGCCAGATTTCCTCGCCCTGACCGGCGAGATGGGGCGCTGCCTGCTGGCTGAAAAAGGTCTGCCAGCTTGCGATCATAGGCCGCAGATACTCGGTCAGCCGCTGCTCGGCGGGGATGCCTTGAGCGTTGGTTACGGGCCGGGCGGCGGGCGATTGTCGTCGCGGATGGCTTTCGGCCATCAGCCGCTCGACCAGCGCCACATCCTCGGCGGAAATCTCCCGGCGCTGCAACGCTTCGTCCTCTTCGCGCAGTAGCTCGACTTTTCGCGCGCAGATGAAACATTGCTTGATGTGAGCTTCGGCCAGGGCGCGGCTGACGTGATCGAGTTCCTGATCGCAGTAGGCGGTTAGCGCGCTCTCGGTCAGGTGAATGAGCTTGAGGCTCCGCAGCTTATTTTCGAGGTCGTCGGTTTTCATCCTGCCCACCTCACCGTTTCGCGCCGAGCAACTTGCTCAGCTTGCTCATTGCGCGCTGGCGAATCTTCGTGACATTACTCACAGACAGATCGAGCTGCCGGCTAATCTCACGGGTAGATCGGCCCTCAACATAATAGTAAATGACGATCTGCGCTTCTCTTTCACTAAGCTGATCGAGCGCCTCGCGAACCAGGGTGATGGTTTCTGATCTTGCTGGCTCGGCTGCCGCGACGGTGTCAGGGTCGGCATCGGCAAGCGCTCCGGCGAATGTCAGGCCGACAGCGTCCAGGGCTGTATGTATCTGTTCGCCGCTTAGCCCGGTCGCCCGCTCGACCTCCTCAAGCGTTGGTTGGCGCTGGAGCATCGCGGTCAACTCGGCCTCGGCTTCTTTGACCTGACGGCAGATTTCTTGCTGCCGGCGGGCCAGTGTGCGGGTCAGTTCCGGGCTGTCGAAAATGGCGCCGCGAATATAAAACCTGGCAAAGGTCTTGAAGGCGACGCCACGCCTGGGATCAAACCGCGCCATCGCCTGCATCAGTCCAATGATGCCATCTTGCTTAAGGTCTTCCCAGTCGGTCCAGCCGGCGCTCCTGGCAATACGCCGGGCCAGTGGCTCGACCAGCGGCAGATAAAGCAGGAGCAACGCTTTGCGCGCCGCTTCCTCTCCCTGGCCGTAGCGTTCCCATAAGCCAAGCTCTTCCGCGGTCATCCTCTTCCACCTCCGCGACGGATGCTGCGCATAGCCGCCAACTTGACATCCCTTGCGGCAGAGGGCCAGCCGCCTCGCCGGGATAGCGCGACGGTCGCCATCGAAGAAGCTGCCCGATGGGCTTTGCCCATTTAAGAACGTGTAGCGTCGCGGCCCAGGATTACACTCGGCCCGGATTTATAGTCATTTACATAACGTCTGGCTGTTAAAGCCCGGTCTGCCAGCACCCGCTTGTGCGAACACCGCCGGCGCCGCAAAAAAAATCTTCTCCACCGTGTCCAGACCCTCGCGGCAATTGCCCATAAAGGGTTTGAAGGCGGCATCGGACTGCCTTCCTAAAAATCCGACTTCAGAAAAGGAAGAGCTTACAAATGGAGAAAACCTCAGTTACACCGGCGAGCGGCATCGGCACTCTCGCCACTCGCAACCGTCACCTTTTCATGGCCCGCTTTTTCCTCCTGGCGCTGGTCTTGGCGCTCAGCCTGTTGAGCCTTCAGCCGCAGACTTCGGCGCGGGCTGCTAACCAGAAACCGCGGGCTGCCGCGCCCGACTGTGCCAGCGACTGTGACCGGGCTTACTTTCAATGCCTATCAAACGGCGGGTCTTTGTGTGAGGCCCAATACAACAGCTGCATATCGGGTTGTCAGTGACCCGAAGCGAATGACCGGAGGGTTCAAGCCCGGCGATTGCTCAGACGTGGGACTTGACCCCTCCACCCTCACCGTTCCACCGCGCTTGCTGGCGGCCTCCTGAGGCCGCCGTACCAGACGAGCTTTCTATATCGGGTTGCCCGGCGATTGATTGAACTGCGGGCGGTCTCCATCCAGCCATAACCGCCGCGGTTCTGGTAGATCAATTCCTCGGATACCAGGCCTTTCCATTCCATTTCGGGTTTACACAAACATCACGGCAGAGTATTCTTGCTGTCACCTCCCCGATGGTTTTATCCTGATCCTTGTCTGTGTGGGAGCGTCTTGATACCGAGAAAAAATACAACTTGCCTCACCGCATTTCTGATGTCGGTTGTCTTACTGACTGTGTCGGGCTCGCTCGCCCTCGGTCACAGCCGGGTCGCGCCGGACGCCCCCCAGGAAATGGCGCCGCAGTCGGCGGAAGCGCTGTTCCCGGAGGCCATCTTTTTAGCCGGT
>JBJMGU010000199.1:0-6756 GCA_045807765.1 Blastocatellia bacterium | reverse complement strand
GGCTGGCGGTGGCGGTTTCACTCGAACTGGCGTTTGAATTCGAGGAACTGCTGTTGCAGTTCGGCGAACTGCTGGCACAACGTCTCGACATCGCTTTCGAGCTGCGCGAGGCGCTGATTTTCGGCGCGCACTTCAAGCACGGCGGCTTCGGCGCGCGGCGTGGCGGGCGCTTCTTCAACATGAACTTCGCCGGCCAGCAGGTGTGCGTAGCGCGATTCCTTGGTGCCCGGCTGGCGCGGCAGCTTGACGATCAACGGCGGCTCGGAGGTCATTAATGATTCGAGCGTCATCTCGACTTCGCCAAGCTCAGCGAATTCATACATGCGGCCCGTGCGGCCTTTGATCTCACCGATGGTCTGCGGCCCGCGCAGCATCAAGACCGCCAGCACAGCGGTCTCCTGCTCAGCGAGATTGAACTTCTCTGACAGCCGGTGTTCGTACTTCGGCACGCGCGCGCCGGCGGCGGTGACGAGCCAGACGAGCTGTTTTTCGCGCAGGGATTCCAGGGCGCGGGCGACCGTGCGCTCGTCATAAGAGACGACCGGCTCGCGGCCCGTCAGTTGATTGCAGGCGTTGACCAGCGCATTCAGCGTCAGCGGATAATACTCTGGCGTCGCCATCTGTTTTTCGACCAGCGAGCCGACGACTCGCACCTCAATCGCATTCATCAAAGCGTCCATACAGCCTCACTGTCGCAATGTGCCGAAGATTACAAAATCAATTGGCGCGGCGCAGGCGGCCCCAGAAATCGCCGGTCAGGTAATCGGGGTCAACGCCTTCGTAGCGCGCCTCCAGGTCAGCCTCGACCAGCACGTGGCCTTGCAGCCAGATGTTGGCGCTGAACGCCGCGCCGATCTTCAACTGGCCGCGCAGGACATCGCCATTGACGATCACCTCCAGGCGAATCGTGCCGGCGTCAACGTGAACCCAGAACAACTCTGCGCCGGTCGCCGGGTTGCGCAGGCCGCGCCACGCCAGCACTCGTCCGTTGATCACGTAATCGTTCTCGCAAGCTTGCGCGGCCAGCCCTTCAATCTCGGTGGCCTTCACGAAGCGCTGCGGAGGTTTCTGTGGGCTCGGCTTGTCCGGGTAGCTTGTGACGTAGGCACTATAAGCGAGGCCGGCAATCGCGATGTGCAGGTGCGAGGCGCGCCATTCAAGGGCCGGAATTTCAGTCAGGTTCTGTAACTCAAAGACGACATCGGGGCCGCCATACAACGTGCCTTCGATGATCGCTTCGCCGTCCTCGTCGTACTCGATCAACTCCCAGGGCGTCAGGGCGCGCGGGTAGCGGCTGCGGAAAGCCGGGCGGCAGTCGGCAAAGTAAGATTCATCGCCTTGCTCGAACAGCACGGCCCAGACTTCCAGTCCGTCGCCGAGCTTCCAACAGCGCCCGTGCAGGATCGCCTTGCCGCGTGTCGCCCGCGAGCGCGTCCCGGCGGCATCTACGTATTCGATGAGCGAATTGTAAGACGCCTCGTCGGTCACCTGAACGCCAACCGAGGCAAACAGTTCGGTCATCACAGAACTCTCGCCGGCCTCCGCCGGGCTCGCTTGATTCTTCATGGGCAATTGGCATCTGTCAGTTGTTTAAAATAACAACCGCTAACTGGCTACTGGCTACTGGCTACTTGCTTTTCGTTTCTTCGCCGATCTCGGCGCTCAGCGTGTACTCGTGTCCGTCGCGCAGGATTTGAATCGCGATTTTCGCGCCGGGCAGCTTGCCGGCAATGATGCGATTGAACTGCACGTAAGAAGTGATGGGCTGGCGGTCAACGGTGGTGATCAAATCGTCTTTGCGCAGGCCGGCGCGGGCGGCGGGCGTGCCGCGCTCGGCGCGAACCACCAGTACGCCGCGCGTTTCGACGGGCAGCTTCATCAAGCCGCGAATGTCGTTATCAATGTCACGCGTCACGAGACCGAGGAAGCCGCGCGTCACGCGACCGCGCTCGATCAACTGCGGCAAGATGGCCTTCAGCGTGTTGATGGGAATCGAAAAGCTCAGGCCCTGCGTGCGCTCCAGCACCAGCGTATTGATGCCGACGACGCGGCCCTGCGCATTGACCAGCGGCCCGCCCGAGTTGCCGGGATTGATCGCCGCATCGGTTTGCAGAAAATCATCGAACTGGCCGCCGAAGCCTGTGCGCCCTTTGGCGCTCAGAATGCCGAGCGTCACCGTGTGATCAAGTCCGAGCGGGTTGCCGATGGCGATCACCCATTCGCCGACTTTCAGGCCATCGCTATCGCCGAGATCGGCAACCGGCAGCGGCTTGTCGGGGGACTGGATTTCCAGCACAGCAATGTCGGTCGCTTCGTCATAGCCTTTGATCGAAGCGGGAAATTGTCGCCCATCGTGGAGCGTGACCGTCACGTTGTTGACCAGTTTCGTCGCCGCTTCAGGGCTGCGGGTCGTGCTGTTGCGCCGCCCTTCTTCGGCGTTGATCAAGTGAAAGTTGGTGGCGATCAATCCCTTCGGATCAATGATGAAGCCGCTGCCGATGTTCTCGCCGCCTTCGGCAAGCGAGCGCACGTTGACGACCACGTCGTTGACGCGCTCGGCGATGCCGGTCACGTCAAGCACCAGCATCGGCGGGCGCTGTGCATCGGTCGAAGCCGGGCGCGGCGCCGTTTGTGCGGCGGTCTTTTCCTGGCGGGCGATGTTGGTGATCGGCGCGGCCATTACCGGCGCGATCAGCACGAAGGTTAGAGAAAGGGCACGTAAAAGTTTAATCATTGCTCTGTCCTGAATGGGAATTTTTTTTGTCCGCGGCATCGGGCGCGGGCGCGCGTGACCGCATGCCGCGAATGTTGCGCGCCGGCCCATAATGCGGGCGCTGACCGGAGCGCACCATCTCGGCGAACAGATCCACGTCATAGTCGCAGTCGCGCGACATCTCTTCGCGGATGGCATGCAGTTCTTCCAGAAATCTCGGCTTGCGATACATCAGATCAGGAGTCAGAAGTCAGGAGTCAGAAATCAGAATGGAAAAGGAAGTTGGCGGCAGTGAGTACACTTGCTGCGCCTACGTCTTCTATTCTGACTCCTGACTCCTGACTTCTTCCTTTCAAAACTCCGCGTTAATCAAAAACTCTGGCGTCACGATCATGGGCACAAAGAAACCCGCCAGCGTATTGAACAGGTTGATGCGCGCTTGCTTGTGAACATTGGCGATGTGGCCGAAGTCCCAGGTCACCAGCAGATCGGCTTTGTTCACCGATGCCACCGCGACGTGCAGCGCGTTGCTCAGATATTTGCGGTGAAAGATGCCGCGCTCGATGTAGCCTTCGGCCAGGATGGCGGCCTCTTCGCTAATGCCGTACTGCGGCATGGGGCGAATCAGATTCAAGTAAGCGGCGCGGCGCGGCTCGTCCATGCGCTCCAGCTCGCGCACGACCAGCGGCGACACATGCGGCTCGTAATCGCGCAGCTCATGCTCCCACCAGCGAATCGTCAAGTCGCGCCGAAACGGCTCGCCATTGTCGAGATAAGCGCCGACCACAGACGTTTCGATGTAGAGCGTCTTCTTCATATCGCAGGAGTTATTCTAGCACAGTGGCAAACCAGGAGGCAGGAAGCAGGAGGCAGGAGGCAGTGATAAAACAGTGAAGGCGGCAGGTCAGTGATCTTCGATCTTCATGGCCTGCCACCTTCAGCGCTTGTATTGATGTGTTGACTGTCTCCTGCCTCCTGCTTCCTGCCTCCTGACTTCTGCCTACTGCTTAGTGATGGCGGTCGTGTGCGGCTGGAAGCGCACACTGGTGCGCGGGAAGTCAATCGTCACCAGAAAGTGGCGCAGAAAGTCGCCGCCGAGGATGCCGCTCTGCTCGAAGCCGCTGGTCTCGTTGATGGCGTCGAAGTCGAGGACCAGGGCGCGCAGGTTGTTCTGCTTGAGGTCGGCAACGCGACAGTTACGCAGGAAGAGTAACTCGACATTGTCGGTGATGCCGGCAGCGCCGATGACGCTGATGTGCTGGCCCTGAATGATGCGGTCACGCATCTTCAGCCGTTCGACGGCGGCCATCGAAACGGCGGTCGAGCTGGCGCCCGAATCGAGGATGGCGTTGACCGGGTTGGTGCCGTCGAATTCGGTCTCGACGCTGATCAAGCCATTCTGCGTCATGCGGAACGGAATCGTCGTCGTGCCGGGCGTATCAACCACCGGCACGGGCCGCTGAGTGTTGCGATCAAGAATCAGGCGGCCTTCTTTATAATCCAGGCCTGTGATGAACCGCGACAGTATCGACAGACCGATGAAGCCATCGGCGCGCTCGTCTGCCGGACGTTGCTCGACACCATGAAAGGGCCGGATGAAACATGGCACCATTCGGACTTTGACGTCGTTCAGTTGCAGCGCGCCGATCAGGCCATAGACGATGGAGAACTTGCCGTCGCCGCCGATGCCCTGCGACTTGCCGCCGCGCGCAATCTCGGAGACCCCGAGCCGCTTTGCCGCGTCTTTCGAGATCACCGTGAAGCCCGAGCCGGTATCGATGACGAACAGCGCATCGTGCCCATTGACCTTGACACGGATGTAAGGCCGGCGGTCGCTGCCCAGACGGAACGCGACTTCCGACAGCGGCGGGCCGCTGACCTGATGCACCTGCAAGCCTGAGAGGCGGCGATAGAAACGGATCAATCCCTGGATGCGGTCGCGGCGGTCAGTATCGCTTTGGGGCGCAAGATCCAGGAACAGCGTGTAGGCGTCGGCGGCCTCTTTGAAATCTTCGGCGCGCGACGAGGCGCGCGCATAGGTCATCACGTAATCCGGCTCATCTGCATCCAGGCGGTGTGCATAAAGCGCCTTGGCGCGCGCCTCGTTGACGCGGCCTTCGTAATAATCCAGCTCGGCGGCGGTGCCATAGGCGAGCGCTTCTCTGCCGTCGAGGCGAAGGGCATCGGCAAGCTCGGGCACCGCGGCATGCAGAAAGCCCGAATGCAGCAGCGCCGCACCGGCCAGCGCGTGCCCCCGCGCATTGTTCATGTCTAGCTTCAGCGCCGCGGTCGCGTAGTCAAAGCAGCGCGCATAGTGTTGCAGCTTCAGGTAGGCGAAGGCGGCGCCGAGCTGCGCCTGAAGGTCTTGCGCGTCGTGGTTAATCAGATTGGTGTAGGTGGTGGCGGCGCCCTCGAAATCGCCCTTGCGCAGCGCCTTGCGCGCATCGCGCAGCGTCTCTTCTCTGATGCCCTGAGCTTTTTGATCAGCAACGTCGGCCCGCGCGATGGGCATCAGCACCAACGTCGCGAGCAAACAGTAAAGAAGTAAACTTCTCGTCCTGCGTTTAGGCTTTCCGGCTGTCTGCTGTTGAGCGCAAGCTGTCGCCGCAAAGCCACTGGAAACGCAGAACCAAGAAGCAAGAATTGATGGTCGAGCGCTCTCGATACCTTTGACCTTCATGACTAATTCTCCCGGTCGTCGTGTACCACAAGAGCTGGGCGAGTCCGCTGCGGGCACCGTGCAAAGGACTCGTCAAAGAGTGTCGCAACCACTGGCGTTGAGCCTGACGCCGCGCGCCCGTCTTCGCTAAAGATGACGGGTCTTTCTCATCAGCGCCAGCCGCCTGCCTTTCGGCGGATTGTGGCCAGAAAAATACTATGCTGCTTGCGGGGTGAAGTCAATCAGGCTTTCACGCGCGTCGTTCGTCGCCCATAAAAGTGCCAGGCTCGAACGGTGTCCCTGCCGTTCGAGCCTGAAGGCCATTCCTGGCGGGATGGCGCTTACCATTCGGGATGATTGTGGGTCGCGGCAATCATACGCCGGCGAAATGCAATTTTCAATACCAAACTAACACGGGTCGCACCTCCCGTTATTCAGAGCCGTTTTTGCCGGGGGCGACCAGATCGCGGCCCTGCTGATTCGACAAAGCGCGGCGCAGGTTGAAGCTTTTTTCGCCAAAAAGCCAAAAAAATCGAAGAAAGTAATTGACATGAAAAGCCGAGTGAGGTTATGCTCAGGCATCCTCGCGGCCAGTATGGTTATTGAACCGGCCTGGTGAGGAAAGGAAAGACGGTAAGTTGATGAAACACACTTATTCACAAATAACGGCTGAATGGGTCGGCGTTACGGGCGCGAGGGCGCTCGCGCTTTGCACTGACCGTCTGCGAAGCATTCGCCCGACCGCGCCGTTTATCAAGATGCAGCAGACCACGATCACAGACCCATAAGAGTTTTAAGCGTCAAACGCGAACGCCGCCAGCGTCCAATTGACGCTGGCGGCTTTTGATTTTTATGGACGCTGTTTTCGGCGCGATCAGGGTCAACCGCTCACCCGACAGTCGTTTGAACGACGTGCCCGCGACCTGTCACAGAGGCTTTCCTACGAAAGCTCGGAGGCCCGTATGAATTCGGTGACTTATAGAGAATTGCTCGGCAGAAACCACAACTTCCGCAGGCTCTGGATGGGCCAGGTCATCAGCGAGTTGGGCACATGGTTTTCCTTCATCGCCGAACTTGGTCTGGTGCGACTGATATCGGGCTCGACCTGGGCGACGACCGCCTTGCTGGTGGCGCGGCTGCTGCCATTCTTGCTGGTGGCGCCGGTCGCCGGGGTCTTCGTTGACCGCTATTCGCGCAAGCAGATTCTAATTGCTACAGACCTGCTGCGCGCTCTGGTGGCGATGCTCTACGTCGCGGCGGGAGCGCTGCGCTCGGCGGAGCTGGTGATCATCGGCAGCGCCTTGATGGCTTCACTATCGATGTTCTTTGAAGGCGCGAAGAATGCCGCCATCCCGAACCTGACGAGCGGGCGCGAACTGCTGTC
>JBJMGU010000198.1:0-11444 GCA_045807765.1 Blastocatellia bacterium | reverse complement strand
CGGGTCGGAAAAGTATGCCGGCAAGGTCGGCGCTTTCGAAGGCGCGATGTACGAGGCGAAAGGCTATTACCGGCCCGAAGTCGATTGCATCATGTTCACGCGCAGCCAGGCGTTCTGCGCCGTCTGCCGCCGCGCCATCGAGCGCGTCATCAATCTGTATGCGCGGTGATTAATGCGGGTGGCCGACGAGCTTTGCGGCGCATCGGCGGCGATGGGATCAATGAAGATGGAAGCCATGTCTAAGATTCGTCCTGCCGGCATCACGGCACTGAGCATTTTTTTCATGTTTGGCGCGACGATGAGCTTCATCACTTTCGTTTCACTCTGGTTTCCGGGAAGTTTTCTTGAGCCCATGTGGCGACTCAACCCGCGGGCGCGCGAAGGCTTTGCCCATTTGGGCGTCGCCGCAATTGCGCTGATGGGAGTCGTCTGCGTGGCCTGCGCCGCCGCCGCAGGTCTCTGGCGCGGCGCCAGATGGGGCTATTGGCTGGCCGTGGTGGTCCTGGCCATCAACCTGTTGGGCGACATTACGAACGTCGTTACAGGGACAGAGCCTAGAGCAGCGGTCGGCATACCTATTGTTATCGCGATATTCGTATTCCTGTCGCGTCGGCACGCGATTTTTTTATCAGGTCGGCTGGTGAGCGAGGCTTATGATTGCCAAACCGTTTGATGAAGCCTTCAGTATCATTCAGGCAAAAGTCGCTCGGTTCCGGCAAGGTCAGCAACATTACCGAGACGTGCCGGACAGGGCGGCAAGCGGCGATGCTGGCTGCCCTGTCCGGCACGCCGTCCGCGCCCTGCAAGTGGTAACCATTACCTTGCAATGAGGCGTTGGATAGTATATCCATATCCGGGCCTGGCGTTGATTGCCGGTCAGACAGGCTGATTTAGAATCCTTCATCGAAAGGTAGATTCCCATGTCACAGACTCCCACCCGTCTCTATTCGCTGCCGCAGTCTCCGGAAAGCACGAAGCATTTCGACACCAAGCCGATACCGCTCAACACCGGCGCACCGCCCTTTCCGGTAAACGGGAAGGTGCGCGAGGCAATTATCAAAGCGGTCGAAGCAAGCAAAGAAAATCTCTCTTACCCGCCGACGCGCGGCATCGAAGACCTGCGAAAGAAGGTCGCCCAGGAGTATGGCTACCCCGAAGAAGGTATCATTATTACTTACGGCGCTTCGCAGGCTTTATACAACATCCTTGATACCATCATCGGCGACGAGGAGGTGTTGATACCCGCGCCGTTCTGGTTCGCCTTCCCGAACATCGTCGCGCAAGGTCGAGGCAGGCTCAAGATCATCGAGACAAGTGCCGAAGACAATTTTAAGCTGACGCCGCAACGGCTGGAGCAAAGCATCACGTGGAAGAGCCGGTTACTGATTCTGACTAACCCGAATAATCCGACCGGGACCATCTACACGCGCGAAGAAATGGACGCACTGGTCAAAGTGCTGATGAAACATCCGCGTCTGCTGGTCATTTCTGACGAAGTTTATAACCTCGTCTTAGTGGATGAGAAAACCTGTCCGAGCATCAGCAGTTGGCCCAAAATGCGCGACCGGGTGTTGTTGGTCAACAGCCTGTCGAAGAACTATGCGATGTCGGGCTTGCGGGTCGGGTTCGTCGCGGCGCATCCAATGTGGGCCGACATTTATCTCCAGAAGCAGAACTATGCGACATCGGGCGTCAACGAATTTTTGCAACGCGGGGCGTTGGCGGCGCTTGAAGTCACCGACGAGATCATCTCACCAATAGTCGAAGCCCTGAAGGCGCGGCGGGCGAAGGCGATAGAGCTGTTGAACACGGTCCCGAACACCTCGTACATCACGCCGCAGGCGGCCTATTTCTTCTTCTGGAACATCGAGCATTACATCGGCTGCCGAACCGAGGATGGCAGATTGATTCGCGGCGACGTGGACCTGGTCGATTATCTGTTGCAGGACGCCAACGTCGCCGTCGTCGCCGGCAGCCTGTGCGGCACGCCCGGACACCTGCGCATCACCTACGCCATCGCGGAAAAGCAGTTCGAGGATGCGATTCATCAGATCAAGGAGAGCCTGCAAAAACTCAGTTGATGATGACAGTCGAGATCAGGGCGAGCCCCTACGCCTTATTGAAAACTGCTCTAGGAGGAGCAAGCATGCGAGCCGCAACGTTCATTCTGTGCATCATTGGTCTTCTTGGCATCAGCGCCAGAGCGCAGACCGTCTCTTCACAGACGCCGGCATCGGGCAAACGCATCGTCATTGCCGCAAGCATGGTGCTTGATGGTCGAGGCCGTGTGCTGCGCGACACACGCATCGTCATCGAAGGCGCGAAGATCGTCGCCATTGATCCGAAAGCCGGCCCCGTAGATTACGACCTGCGCGGCCTGACGGTGTTGCCGGGCTGGATTGACGCGCACGCGCATATTACCTGGAGCTTCGGCAACGACGGCAAGAATGTCGGCATGGCGGAAACCACTCAAGAGGCCGCGTATCGCTCGGCGTCAAATGCCTGGCTGACGCTGATGGCAGGCTTCACGACCATACAAAGCCCCGGCTCGCCCACAGACCTGCCGCTGCGCGAAGCCATCGCCAGAGGAATGCTGCCCGGCCCGCGCCTGCTCACTGCCGTCGAACCGCTAATCGGGCGCGGCGAGGCGAGCGGGTCGCCCGAAGAGATTCGCGCCTTCATCCGCAAACAGAAAGCCGCCGGCGCCAATCTCATCAAAATCTTCGCCTCGCAGAGCATCCGTCAGGGCGGCGGCATGACGCTCTCTCAAGACCAGCTCAACGCCGCATGCGACGAAGCCAGGAAGTTGGGCTTGCGGACGCTTGTGCATGCTTACAAAGGCGCGGTGCGCGCCGCGACACTCGCCGGCTGCACGCAGGTCGAGCACGGCACGATGGCGACCGACGACGATCTAAAACTGATGGCCGAGAAGGGAACTTACTTAGACCCGCAGGCCGGTCTGGTGATCGAGAACTATCTGGCGAACAAACAAAGGTATCTCGGCACGCCCGGCTACACGGAAGAGGGCTTTGCCGCCATGCAGAATGTTCTATCGTTGAATCACGAGCTGGTGCGGCGCGCCGCCAGGGTGCCGGGGCTGAAGATGGTCTTCGGCACAGACGCCGTGGCCGGCGCGCACGGGCGCAACGCCGAAGAGTTTATTGATCGCGTTCGTGACAGCGGCGTTGATCCCATGACGGCGATGGTATCGGCCAATGCGCTCGCCGCCGAAGCGTTCGGCCTGAGCGATCAGATCGGCGCGATAGCCCCCGGCTTGCAGGCCGACATCATCGCACTCGACGGCGACCCGCTGAAAGAGATCACGGCGGTGCGCCGCGTCGTCTTTGTCATGAAGGGCGGCGTGGTTTACAAGCACGTCGCGCGCGGCGCCATTCCGGTCTACGCAGGCGTGCAACCTTGATCGATTATTGAAGGATTGCGATGACCAAGAAAGACATTCAATTGCTGTTGGCTTATAACCGATGGGCTAATGCTCAGATGTTGGACATCGTCTCGCGGCTGACGCCGCAGCAATTGGCGGAAGATTTATCAACCAGCCACCATTCGGTGCAAGCCACGCTGACCCACACACTGGCGGCGGAATGGATATGGCTGATGCGCTGCCGGGGCGTCTCTCCGAAAGCCCTGCTTGACCCGCAGGATTTCGCTGAGCTTGCCGCATTGCGAAGCCGCTGGGCCGAGGTCGAGCAGGATCAGCAAAACCTGATTGACGAGCAGACCGACGAGAGCTTGCAGAGCATCATTGCCTATACCAATACCCGTGGCGAGCAATGGGCGTACGCGCTGGGACAGATCATTCAGCACGTCGTCAATCACTCGTCGTATCATCGCGGCCAGGTCACGGGGATGCTCAGACAGCTCGGAGCCGAAGCGGTGACGACCGACTATCTGGTTTATATCGATAAGCTCGCCAAAGACGCCTGAGAGCCACCCCCTGGCGCCCGCAAGCAGAGGACGACATGAAAAAGCTTCTCGCCCGCCTGGGTTATTCGCTGTTGATCACTTTCCTCTGCCTCATCATGGCGCGCGCCCAGGAGCAACCATCGGCGCTTTCGCTCTACTCGCCGGTCGAGCGCCAACTGACAGGAGCACAGCGCCACCTTTACACGCAAGGCCGGGACGAGGTGCTTGAAGCCGCGGTGAAATTCCTGGATTCTTCGGCGAAGCACTAGTTGTGCTGTGAGCGGTGTGAGCCGCGAGACTTAATAGAGCATCTGGCAAATCTCGTCCAGCGACATCGTGACTGTCTGATTGGCTTGCCCCGCAAACGTCACCGTCTGACCCGCCTCATCCGTCGTGATCTGGTAGATATACCGCGCGCCGGGTTTTTCCACCTGATTGACGACCTCCCATTGCAGGTTGTACATGACCATGCCGAAGCTGACGCGGTTATCGATATAGCTCATCGGCCAGAGCGTGAAACCGCCGACGCCCAGCACCGGGCAGGCCGGCGCGGGTTGCAAAACGTCTGGGCCGGCAAGCGATGCGACCTTCATGCCATCGGGGACCGGCCCCGCGGGGCCGGGCAGAGTGATGATGCTGAGCATATCCATTGAGCAAGCCATCTTCTTTCTCCTTTTAACAGTTCCTATAGTCCTAAGGGGTTGATGTCACGCCGCGCATCATAGCATAATTTTTCAGAATCGCTATTTTTTTTCGCCGGGCGCGGCCCCCGGCTCAAGTGGCGCGCGCGCGGGCCGCTTGTTTAACTTTCCCGCCGGCTGTCTGTACATTGTTTTGCTACTGGCGCGCCGGGCTTTCCTTGCAACTTTTCGACATTGCGCCTTTCTGCTTTTCGCTCGTCGGTCAGCCATTGTATATTCAGAGGTCACCCGAAAGGACCTTGCATCGCGCCGCCTTCAGGCCATTGCCACTCGTATGCTAAGATTCGAAACGTAAGGAGTAGCCGCAGTTGATAAGAATTCGTCACCTCCCCCTCTTCATGCTGATCTTCACGCTCGTGGTGTCGTCCGTGCCAGCCAGGGCTGACGGGCCGCACGACATCATCACCATGACGACCGACCCCAAAGAGATTCGCCAGTGGGAAGTCACCGGCCCCTGGGGCGGCGACGTGCGCACGCTGGTGGCTGCGCCCGACGACAGCAACTTGCTATACCTGGGCACCAGCGACGGGCAGATCTTTCGCTCGACCGATGGCGCGCGCACCTGGCGGCGGTTGAAGCCCGGCGTCGGCGAGCGCGGCCTTTCGGTTGACAGCATCGCCATCGATCCGCGCGACAACCGCATCATCTATGTCGGCACATGGGCGGTAGCGCGCGACGTTGACGGCGGCGTCTTTAAGAGCGAAGACGGCGGCGAACACTGGAAGCTGCTTGACGGCACCAAACGGATGTCGGTGCGCTCGCTGGCCATTGCGCCGTCAGACTCCAACATCGTCATGGCCGGCAGCGCCAACGATGACCCCAAGCTCAACGGCACCTGGCGCTCGACCGACGCCGGCCACACCTGGCAGCGCATCTCGCCCGAAGGCGACAAAGAGATTCACAACATCGAATCGATTGCCATCCACCCGCGCAACCCGAACGATATCTATGTCGGCACATGGCACTTGCCCTGGAAGACGACCGATGGCGGCGTGACCTGGAAGCAGACCGGTTACAAGGGCAACGGCGTCATTGACGATTCCGATATCTTTGGCATCTCGGTTGACCCGACACACCCTGAGCTGGTTTATCTGAATGCGTGCAGCGGCATCTACCGCTCGAACTCGGCGGGCGAGCACTGGGTTAAGATTCCCGGCATCCCGTTCACCGCGCGCCGCACCTATTACCTGCTGCCGCATCCGACCAATCCGAACATCATCTTCGCCGGCACCAGCGAAGGTTTGTGGCGCACCAAAGACGGCGGCAAGCGCTGGATGCTGGTGACCTCGAAGAGCCATGTGATTCGCTCGGTCATCGTTACCCCGGACAAGCCGCAGCGCGTCTTGATCGCCACAGACGATTATGGCGTACTGTCATCAGAGAACCTGGGCGACGATTTCACGCAAGCCAATACAGGTTTTATCCACCGCCACATCCTGGCCATACAACCCGACGCGCAGGAACGCGGGCGCTTGCTGGCGAGCGTCTTTCACGACGGCTCTGCCGGCAGCGTCTTTGTTTCCGGCGACGGTGGCGAATCGTGGCAGCCGTCATCACGCGGACTGGGCACGCGCGATGTCTTCGACTTTTATCAAATGCCCGACGATCCGAGCGTGATCTACGCCGGCACCAACACCGGCGTCTTTCGCTCCGGTGATCGCGGCGCCAGTTGGACCTTCGTCGGCAAAGCTCAAGTGAAAATCGAAAAGCCTGTAAAGAAGCCTGTGCGCGGCAAGCGTGGCCGCCGCGCCGGCGTCGTTGATCCGCTGCCGGCTTCGCGCGCTCTCGGTCAGTACCAGGCGATGCCCGTCGCAATGGTCGTTGCGCAGAAGTCACGCGGCTCGAAAAAATCATCACAGCGCCGCGCCCCGAAGAAAGAGAAAAAGCCGGTCGAGCCGGTCGAGCCTCTCGGGCCGTCGATGTTCGAGCTGACGCGCGAAGTCGACGACCTGACAAGCTTCGTTGACGGCGAAGGCCGGCGGGGGTTGCTGGCGGCGACGATGGACGGGCTCTATCGCACCTTCGACGAATCGAAAGGCTGGGAGAAAGTCTTTCTCGGCAGCTATGACCCGAACGGGCGCGTCTACTCTGTGTCGACGCATAAAGATTTACCGCGACGCATTCTGGTCGGCACGAAAGAGGGTCTCTACATTTCTGAAGATGGCGGCGGCTCGTGGACGCACACCGACCGTGGCCCGAATGACATGTCTGTGAAAGCCATCGCGCAAGCGCCCAACGATCCGCAGACGATCCTGCTCGGCACCAATCAGAACCTCTTCCGCTCGACCAATGGCGGGCGCACCTGGGTGCGGCGCGGCGGCGGACTGCCGGCGGGCGACTTCACTTCGGTGGTCTTCAACCCGGCGAACCCCGACGAGGTGATGGTTGCCGAATACTCGAAGGGCGGCGTCTATCGCTCGACCGACAAGGGCTACTCGTGGGAGCGGCTCGATGCTGCTGCCAGCGCCGAGCTGCCGACGACGCGCATCTGGACATTATCGTTCGACCCGTTCGAGCGTGATCGCCTCTACGCCGGCAGTTTTTCGAGCGGCGTCTACGTGCTGACATTTCAAAGAGGAGCCGCAAGTAGTAGCCGGTAGGCAGTAGGCGGTAGGCAGTAGGCAGTCAAACCGGATGATGATTTATGCAATATTTCCTCCCCGGTTGATTGCCTGTGGTCTACTGCCTACTGCCTACCGCCTACTGCCTACTGACCATGAAAATTCACGAATACCAGGGCAAGCAACTGTTGGCGAAGTATGGCGTAACGGTGCCGCGCGGCGAGGTGGTTGACACCGCCGAGCAGGCGCGCGCCGTCGTCGAGCGTCTCGGATTGCCGGTTGTCGTCAAGGCGCAGATTCACGCCGGCGGGCGCGGCAAGGGCGGCGGTGTGAAACTGGCGCGCACCGCTGATGAGGCCGAGGCGTTGACCCGCCAGATACTCGGCATGAATCTGGTGACACACCAGACCGGTCCCGAAGGTCGCACCGTGCGCCGCGTCTTGATCGAAGAAGGGTTGAAGATCAAGCAGGAGTTTTATCTCGGCATCGTTTTGGATCGCGCCATTTCGCGGCTCGTCTTTATGGCGTCGTCGGCGGGCGGCATGGAGATCGAAGAGGTCGCCTCGCGAGAGCCGGAAAAGATTTTGAAGGAAGCCATTGATCCGGCAGTCGGCTTGCAGGCGTTTCAGGCGCGCAAGCTCGCCTTTGGCATCGGCATTCCGAAAGAGTCGGTCAATAAGGCGGTGAAGTTCATGACAGCGCTCTACCGCGCGGTCGTTGATCTCGACTGCTCGCTCGCCGAAATCAATCCTTTCTTACTGACCGAAGACGGCGAGCTGTACGCGCTCGACGCCAAGCTCAACTTTGACGACAACGCTTTGTATCGCCACAAAGAGTACGCCGAGCTGCGCGATCTCAACGAAGAAGAACCGCTGGAGATCGAAGCGTCAAAGCACGATTTGAACTACATCAAGCTCGACGGCAATATCGGCTGCATGGTGAACGGCGCGGGCCTGGCCATGGCGACGATGGATATTATTAAGCTGGCTGGCGGCGAGCCGGCGAACTTCCTTGATGTCGGCGGCGGCGCGTCGCAGGCGCGAGTCGAAAACGCCTTCCGAATCTTGTTGAGCGACGAGAACGTCAAGGCGGTGCTGATCAACATCTTTGGCGGCATCGTGCGCACAGATATGGTGGCGAGCGGCGTCATCGCCGCAGCCCGCAACATCGGCATCACTGTGCCGGTCGTCGTCCGCCTTGAAGGCACGAACGTCGAAGAGGGTCGCCGGCTGATTGATGAATCGGGCCTCGGATTCGTGACCGCTTCGGGAATGAAAGACGCGGCGGAAAAAGTCGTCGGGCTGGCGGCGCAGGCCGGATAGAATCAAGCCACAAAGAGATTCATCAAGAGAGCAGCGGCGCTTCGGAACCCGTCCGAAGCGCCGCTGGTTTTTTGCGCCGTCGCCGCTGAGTCAAGCGCGTTGTCGGTTGTGCTATGACGCAGGGGTCAGCCGGGCTTGAATCTCGATGTTGATGGGTCGTCCGCCGAGGCCGCTCGCCGGCACACGCACGCTCAATTGATAGCCGCCGCGCAGGCTGTATTCGCCCGGCTTGGTGATGTCGAGCGTCTGGTCGGCGTCGTCGAAGATGCGCACAGGCTTGTCGAACGACGGGCCTTGAAACGAGACTTCGGCGATGTCGAGGTCGGCGATGACCGAGGCCACGAGCTGTACCTTGCCAGGCTGCGCGATGCGGATGTTCATCCAGATCGATTCCTGGATGATGGAATGGCCGGTAGCCGTCTGATCCTGCGGCAACGTGACAGTGCCCTTACTCGAAAACGCCAGCCCCAGGCATTCATAGTTATCCTTGTTGAAGCCGATATATTCCGAGGAAGTCTCCAGCCGCGCCGCGATTGTTGCAGCGCCCGTGCCGGCGCGTTGCTCCAGCACGCGGTTGAACTTTTTGTACTTGTTCTCGCTGGTGACGTTGTAATTCTCATCACGCGGCTCCCCTCGGGTGCCGCTCTTGACCGAAATCGAACCATTGCGGTTGTCGCCGCCGACAATAAATTTCATCGCCTTCTCCTTTTACTTCCGGCGCACCTGAGCGCCGCCCGTGAAGCTCATCGTGAAAGTGCCGTAAGGAACGGTGGCCTGTTTTTTCTCGTCTATAGCAACCGGAACCAGCAGCGCCTTGGTCTGCGCCAGCAGCTCGCCGTTCTGATCTTCGAGGCGCACGTCGAGCGGGCCGGCAACGTCTGCGGGCATCACCTCTTCGGGAACGAACTGCGCCAGCACCATCTTGTCCATGTCGCGCGGCGTGTTCGACACGAAAAGCTCGTAGCCTTGATGGAGCTTCTTGCCGCCCTGTCCCTCGTATGGCGTGAAGCTCACCGAGCGCACTTCGAGCCGTCCCTTGCAGGTGAACGAGCGACCGTTCTGCGCCGTGATCGTTGCGCGCGCCGCTTCTTTCGCGCCCGGCGCGCGGCGTATCCAGCGCGTGCCCGGCACGATCACGCGGCCCCAGCAGCCCGCCAGCGCCGGCAGCTCTTCGAGCTTGCGCCCGCTGACCTGCGGCGGGTCCGCCTTCAGCTTGCCGCTCAGCGCGCGGGCGACGTAGAGGTCAACTGCCGCCAGCAGCACGCTGATTTCGTCAGGGATTTTCATCGAAGCCATCGGCGCATCGGGCAGCGGCAACAGGTTGATGGCGAGCGATTCGATGATGTCGCGGAAGCCCTGCACCTCTGTCTTGAGCATCGGATAGAACGTATCGGCGAAGTAATCCGCCGCGCTCTTATGCGAAGAGTCGTCCAGGTGCAGCGCTTGGTGCGCTTCCATCAACAGCCGGGCGCACTTCACCTGAATGATCAGGGCACGGGTGAACTTCGCTTCGAGCAGACCGTAAATCTCAAACAGCCGGTTGCCGCTCCAGCCGAGGTCGGCTTCGCGCAACGCCTGCTGCTTCCAAATCTCCAGGAAGCCACGCACGCGCTCGCGGCCCCCGCCGCCGACATCATCGCCGAGCAAGGCGAGCCGGGCGTTGGCGATGTTGGCGACTACGGGACTGGCGAGGATGGTGTTGGCCAGTTCCAGCGCACGTTCCTTGCGTTTGTCCAGCGATGCTTTTGACGTGCCCAGTGCGTGCAGCAGCGCGTAGAAGGTGTCTGCCGAATTTTCAATCTGTAACATCGTCTGCCAGAGCTCTTCTTCGCGAGCTTCATAGAACAGGGTCTGCACATGCCATTTGAATTCAGTCATCTCATTTTTCAGCTCGGTCAGGTCCTTGCGCAGGTCAGCGATCTTGCTATCAAGCTCCTTGAAGCGCATCTCGGCCCTATGCTCAAAGTCCGGCTCGGGTCGCATGCCTTGCATGAGAAAGATCCCCAGCACCGCCTGCTTGGCATAGGCTTCCACCGTGATGCCCTGGATTTCGATGCCCAGCGCCTGTTCAATTCCGACTTCAAGCAGTTTGAAGGCGGCCTCCTTGCCGAGATAGACAACAATCGCCATTGGATCCATAACCGTTGCTCCTTTCGCGCCACCTGCCGTCCATCGCCAGCGCTGTGGCGACAGTCCCGCGGCAGGTTCCGCCCGCAGCGGGCCGTTGTTTTCGCTCTGTCTCGTTCGAACTGAAACTGAAGAGTGGGTTTAACCGCAACCCCGCGGCGCGAAGGTTATAGCACTTCGCCAAAGAGATGTCTAGCAGGCGGTCGCCGGAAGCTCAGGTTGCCGGATTGTGCCGGAGGCTCAAGCCAGTTTCATCGCGTCGAGCTTCAGTAAGCTATGCAACAAAACATTCGCGCCGTTGGCGATGTCGTCGGGGCGCGAGAACTCGCGCGGCGAATGCGAGATGCCGCCGACGCTCGGAATGAAGATCATGCCGACGGGGCCGAGGTTGGCCATCTCTTGCGCGTCGTGGCCGGCGCCGCTCGGCAATTGCTTCGTCGTCAGGCCCAGCCCCTTCGCGGTGTCGTCAATCAATTTGCGCAGGCGCACATCGGTGAGCGCCGGGACGATGGCGTTGACTTCGTTGAAGCCGAACGTCGTGCCAGTGGCTTTGCCGATCTGCTCGGCTTCGGCGTGAATGCGGTCGAAGAGGGTTTGCACCTTTGCGGCGTCGAGGTCGCGCAGTTCCAGCCCGAGCGTCACCCGACCGGGAATCACATTGTAAGCACCGGGCTGGGCTTGAATGCGGCCCACCGTGCCGACCTGCCGACCGGGCATGCTGGTGACGATGCGATTGACCGCATCAATGAACCTCGCGCCGGCAAGCAGCGCATCGCGCCTCTGGTTCATCGGCGTCGTGCCGGCGTGAT
>JBJMGU010000197.1:0-6286 GCA_045807765.1 Blastocatellia bacterium | reverse complement strand
CGCCATTCGGATAATGCGGGCGCAGGCCGGCGCTGTCGCGGGCGACGGCTTCAATCGGCGCGGCAGCGGGCGGCGGTATCTGCTCCAGCTCGACTCTCTCGTCTGCCATTAAGAATCCTTACGGCGGATCAGCGAATGAATGGGCCGCGCTGCGCGGCGCCCATGCCAATCGCTTTGAGGAAAGCGTTGCCGATTGTCTTGCCCTTGCTGTTGGGCACCAGCACGATGTCGCCGGCCAGCAGCGCGATGTCATCCTTGCGGTTCTTCATCACCGCGCCAATGTCCACCTTGATCTCGTCGCGACGGCCCGTGGCCGGGTCGGTGCGAAAGATGATGCCGTCGCCGGTGGCGGCGTTGAAGGTTGTGCCCTGCGCCAGCGCCATCGCCTGCCTGAGCGTCGTGCCTTCGCTCAAGGGGAACTGCCCCGGCGCGAAGACTTCGCCGGCAACAAAGAAGACATCAGCCGGCAGCACATTGATGATGTCGCCGGGCTCAAGGTAGGTCTCTTTGTTTTCCAGTCCCAGCCCCTTGAACATGCCATTGATGTTGACCGTGCGCACCGTATATTCGGTGTCGTCTTCGGTCGAAGCCGCATTGGCGGGCGCACGGCTTTCGCCCGCGGCGGGCGCCGCTTTCTTGACCTCGTGAAGGACGATGGCCGTCGAGCCGTGATTATCGGCGGGGCCGCCGGCAATCGTCAGCAGCTTGATCAGTGACGGCTTGCCCTCGATCTGATAGACGCCCGGTTTTTTCACGGCGCCGAGGATGAAGAAGGCGCGGCTGTTGAACTGCTTGACGAAGACCATGACGTTCGGGTCTTTCAGGTAGCGACCGCGCAGGCCGTCGCTGATCTCTTTAGCCAGCTCATCGGTCGTCTTGTCTTTCGCCTTCATGCGCTTGAGGTAAGGCATCAAGAAGGTGCCGTCAGCGCTCACGGCTGCCGTGAACGATAGCTCTGGCGCGTCGTCCACCTTGATCTCAATAACATCACGCGGGCCGATGCGATAATCCTGATCGGTGGCGATCAGGATTGTCGGCGTCGCGCTCATCTCGCCGCCGCCACCCGTTGATGAAGGCGGTTGAATCTTCGGCTGCGTGCGGGTTTGCGCCGCTGCCGCCAGTGTAAAGAAAACCACAAAGGCCAGAGCCAGCGTCCATAAAGGTCGGGCGTGAGCGGTGCGGGTTCGACTTCTCATAATGAAACTCCTGTGGGCAAGCCGCTGGCTTCGAGACGCGCAGCGCGCGCCGCCTGGGCCACGGGTTTGCGCTCCGTTACGGTTGCGGCAATGCGCGAGACCAGTGCCGATAGAAAGACAAATAACAAAGCGTTCGAGGGAATCTGCAAATTGAAATCAAAGGCGCTGTGAATGAGCAACGCCAACAATCCAGCGCCGCTGCCGAGCGCCAGACCGGCTTCGAGCGGGTCGTCGGCGCGCGTCGCCCGCCACACGGCGCGACCGAGCAGCACGATGAACCAGAGCGCCAGCACGCCGGCAATCATGCCGCCGTCACTGAGCGCCTGCAAGTAATCGTTGTGCGCGTAATCCACCTTGTACATGCCGTCGTGGTGCGCAAAATTCGGAAAGACCGTGTTGTAAGCGCCAAGGCCGACGCCGAGCATCGGGTGGGCGCGCACCATCTGCAAGGTGTCTCGCCAAATCTCGCGCCGCGAATAGAAATCTGCCGGCGTGTCGGAATCGCTCTTGATGGCGTCAATCGATTCGGCGGCACGGTTAATCAAGCCTTCCGCGCCGATCCAGAAGACGCCAACGATGATCGTTAACGCAATCGCCATCGCGCCGCCCAGGCGTTTGCCGACATTGACCGCGCGCGCAAATCGCGACGGCACGATCACCGCATCGCGCACCATCCGAGCGGCGCGGCGCGGCTTGACGCGGCCACTCATCATCGCCACGAAAGCGATGCCTGAGATGACGCTCATCACGCCGCCGCGCGACAAAGACACAAAGACGCTGATGGCCATCAGCACGCCGGCGAATCCGTAAAATAGCCACGATTGGCGGCGCACGGCGCGCGCCGCGATCAGCGCGAACGGCAGCGGCGCCAGCATCTCCATATAGCCGGCGTAGTGATTGCGATTGGGAAACGGCCCAAAGGCCACATAAGGGGTCGGCCTCACCCAGTAGATTTTCCCTTCAAACGTGAAGTACTGCACCAGCGCGAAGACGGCCAGCGACAGGCCATACGCTACCAGCAGGTTCACCAGCAGGCCGAGGCGCTGGCGCGTCGCAAAGAAATTGGCGGCGAGGATGAAGGCGGCCAGCATGAAAAAGATCGCCGTGGTGGCGCCGCGCGTCGCCTCGCGGTCGAGCGACAGGCCGAAGCCTTGCGCGAGGCCGAGCGCGCACAGCGCCGCGAGCGGCCAGGCCGTTATCGGTATAGTAATCTGAATCTCTTTGTCGGCGATCCACTTCGCGGCCCAGAGCAACAGCAGCAGCGTGATTAACAACTCGAACAGTCCGACTGACCACGCTTCGTTGGCGCCAAAGGCCAGCGCCGTGAAGATCACCGCTACGAGCAGGCCACCGGCAATCGCTTTGTCTAGAATCGCGCCCATAAGAAATAAAGAAGTCAGAAGTCAGGAGTCAGAATCTTAATTCAATTCTTGGCAAAACTCGAACAATAAAACCAGATCAGGGCAGACTGCTATTCTGACTTGTGACTCCTGACGTCTGACGGTTTCTTACTCTTCCTTGATCGTAAAGTCGTCAAGCCAGATCGTGCCTCGGGTCGGGTTGTCGTAAGCGTACTTGGGACGGCGCTTGACCGACAGATAAACCGCAGACGAGCCGTCGGCAACGGCGGGGGCGATAAAGTTTAGCGTCACCGGCTTCCAGTCGCTTGTGCCTTCGGCAATCGCCTCCGACGAAGCGATCCAGTTGCCTGAGCGGTCGGTCACCACGATGCGGGGGCCTTCGGGCGTCTCCAGCTTATCGCTTTTCACGTAACCTTCAACACGATAATGCCCACCGGGACGAACGACGATCAACTGGCGCACTTCGTCGTTGAGCGTCGTCGTGTCGCGCCCGACGAATTCGACTTTCAGCGAGCGTTCACCGCTATGGTGCGTCGTTCGATCAATGCGAACGCGGGCGTATTCGCTGGCCCCCAGTGTCCAGTCGAATTGCGAAAAGTTCTTAAGGATGTCCGCTTCAAAGCCGCCGTTATAGACGAGCGCGCCGCCCGTATTGCCTTCGCTCACCAGGCTGACCCACAGCTCGTGGGCGATGGCCGTATTGCCGGCGGCGATCAGCGCGTTCAGCAACTGCGCGCTCTCGATTGAGGCGAGCCGCACCGCGCGATCAATGCTGCGAAAGATGGTCGCCGCTTCGACGACGCGCGACTGGCGGACGAGAAACTGCGCTAGTTGCAGGCGACGCCGGGGGGCGCTGCCGGCAACGGTCTCGACCGCTTCGACGTTGCCGCGAGTGACGTGCCAGACCAGATCGAACGTCACCGGTAACGCCTGCGGATTTTTATCCATCGCGACATGAAACTCGTCTATTGCAGCAGCCAGCTTGCCCTGACGGAGCAGCACGTTGGCCAGGCGATAATGCACGTCGCGGTCGTTCGGGGCAAGCCGCAGGGCGTCGCGCAGCGCGACTTCGGCAGCGGCGCGGTCCCCTTCGGCCTCCTTGACCGAAGCGAGAATCAGACGCCAGCGATAATCCGCAGGCGACAGCTCGACGGCGCGAGCGGCAGCCGTGTCGGCGCGATTGAGATCAGGGTCGGCGGCAAATAGCTCGACCTCTGCCAGCCGCGCATTCAGGCGCGGCGAGTCGGGCAAGTAGGCGGTGCCCGCCAGCAGCCAGTCGCGCTCCAACATAAAGCGATCATCGGCCAGCGTGCCGACGACGAAACGCGAAAAGACGATCACCAGCAGTAACGTGCCTGCGGCGAGCGCCAGCAGCAACACCGCCAGCCGCGCCCCCGCATTTTTCAGTTCGAGATTGATCGTCATACACGCCCTCGGTGAAGGCAAAAGTGTCGGCGGGGCAGACCACGCCCGACAATAGTTAAGCCCGTCAGGGAAGCCGCTCGCGCGGCCTTCAGATTGACACTCAGACTCATAGCGCGATGGGACGGGGAGCAGTTGTCAGAACGTTACCGCCATGCGGCACCCAGCCGAGCGACACCAAGTTTCAGGGATAGGCGTGCTTGCCTGCGAAAGAACTCAGCTAGTTTCGCGTGTTTGCATCTTCAGGGCGAGATGCCATGAGACTCCCCACTCATTGTGCTCGCGCCGGATTTCCTACCGTATTCTGCCTGAAAACAATGCCGGAATACCGTAAGCGCCAGAAAGCATAATGTGGGCTTTGCGAGATTGTCAACATGAGCAACCGACGGCGTTCCGGCCCGGTCAATAGCCGCTTTGAAAACGCCACGGCGCTCGCGACAATTTTCATTTGTCGCGGGCCAACGGCGCGTTCTCGGCAGGCGGGCGGATCACGCCATCGGCGCTGATCCGCACGGCGCTGGTGCCGAAATCCTGCTGCGAGAGTTGTGTCAGTAGCGGGATAATCGCTCGGTTGGGGTCGAGGCGCGGGCCGCCCGGTCGCTCCTGCCTTACCGGATGGATGCGCCCGCCAAGAAACCGCCCATCGGCGGCTAGCCTTGCTTGCAGAATCAGCGACAGACCCTGCGGGCCGGAGAGGTTGAACGAGCCATAGGTCGCAAAGTTGCCGAGCGAGTACGCAATCAGGTGCCCGCGATAGATTTCCATGCCACGCACGACATGCGGCCCGTGACCGATCACCAGCGCGGCGCCGGCATCGATGACGGCGTGGGCAAACTGTCGAAGGTTGCCGCGGTTTTCGCCGAGGAATAGCTCGCTCGCATAAGGTACATGCTGATAACCGGCCCCTTCGCCGCCGCCGTGAAACGAGACCACGACCAGGTCAGCGTGAGTGGCCAGATCACGGACGAGTTGGCGAGCCATTTCGAGGTTGTTCAGATTGTACGAGGTGTCATAGGTGGTGAAAGCGATCAAGGCGATCTGCTTGCCTTTAACCCGCAGGTGGGCGATGTCGCCGACTTCGCCGGAATGCGCAATGCCGAGGCTGTCGAGGACTCGTTTTGAGCTTTGCCGGCCAGCCGCGCCAAAGTCGAGGGCGTGATTGTTGGCCAGGCTCATCACATCAAAGCCCGCCTCTCTGAGATAGCGACCATATCGCGTCGGCACCCGAAACGCATAGCAGCGCGACGACGCTTCGGGGCATTTCGTTGACGTGCCGTCGTCAACCATCGGCCCTTCCAGGTTGCCAAAGGTAATGTCTGAGGCCGACAAAATGGGCGCGACTTCGGCAAGCAGCCCGGCGCCATCATCAGGCGGCAGCCATCCGCCATTGGGCCAGGCCGACCCTAGCATGACATCGCCGACGGCGGTAAAGCTGATCTCCGTCTGCGATGCTTTCGCCGGTTCAGTGGCCGGCTCTTGCTGTTGAGGCGAAGCGAGGGCGGCAGACTTCGCAAAGGCGGCAGACTTCGCGAGGGTGGCAGACTTCGCTGATGACGGAGAATGCTCTGCCCTTCCCTGTGCCAGCACGCTTGCGCTCACCAGCGACAGCGCGAGGATCATTGCGAATGTCGTTCGCACTATTCGTTTCGCTTGCATCATTCCTCCTGTGACTGCCGACCTCTATCAACTGCCGCGTTGCGCGCGAGAAATGGCCCGGCCTCGCCTTATCGTTTCACTTGCCTGCGTTCCGCCCGATGGCCCTGAGATGCCTGTCGCTACCTGAGTCAGACCGGCCAATCTATTTTAGCCTGAGTTCGACGAAACTACACCAGTGGCAATCAATTTTTTTCAAGCAGTTTGACAGAAGGAACGGATGAAAAGCCCCGGCAAGACGGACAGATAACAGAGCGCGGCCTGCGCGACGCAGTCACTCGCCGTCCGCTTTGCACACCACGCCTATGTCGAATCGCTAAGCGCAGGCTTACGCCCTACAGGCTGCAAGCCGGCAGCAATTGATGTTTGAATTGGGCCAGTCCAGTTGAGGCAGCGGCGTAACTCCACGCAAGGGATCCCTCTGGGACGCATCGGAACATTTCGCGATACGTAGTAACTACCCTCGCCGCAGAGTTCTTTAGGCTGCTCGTGTCAATTTATGCGAGCAACTGCCAACTGATTAAACAGGACTATTGCTCTCACAACCTTAACCGACTGCCTCGCGATTGGCTGTCACCTGCTCAAGGGGATCTTTTCGCAAGCTATGGCCAATCAAATATGAAGTGATTGGGAGTGGGAGATTATTACAGGAAT
>JBJMGU010000196.1:0-36774 GCA_045807765.1 Blastocatellia bacterium | reverse complement strand
GAATTCGGAATGACGACGAGATACCCGTCGTAGGTCTTAATCAGCGTGGCCCGACCCTGAATCTCTTGCACGACGCCTTCATAGTTGCCGACCGCGATCTCGTCGCCGAGGCGGAACGGTTGTGCCAGCAAGAGTAGGATGCCGGCGAGAAAATTCTGCAAGATGTCGCGAAAGGCAAAGCCGATGGCGACGCCGCTGATGCCGAGTATCTGAATCAGGTCGCGCGCATGGAATGACGGCAAGACAATCGATAGGGTCACAAGCAAGGCGAACGAAATCACCAGCCACTGAGTCAGCCGCCCCATGAGCGCGCCGAGATTCCGATGCCGCTCGCTGTAGAAACCGCCGATCACGCGCTTGAGCCAGCGCGACAGCAAGAGCGCAACCGCAAACATCACGATGGCGAGAATCAGGTTTGGCAGGATGGCGATGGCGCCATTAAGGATTGAGTTAATTTTCTCCCATGCCGGCCCGATGTCAAGATTCATCCCCATTGTCCTCTGATCTCAATCACAGCCACTGCCCGGCGCCGGCTGAGGCGCGGGAGCGCGGCCCCGGTCGCTCAATGAGCTGACGGGCTTCGGCGATGCGCGCGTTGAGCGGCGGCGTCTCGCCGTGGCTCAACCCATCAACCAGCTCGACGGCGGTGCGCAATAAGAACCGCATGACCGATTCGTCTTTGAACTCAATGGCGATGCGGCAGCGCGCCGGGCCGTCCGGGTGAACCACGCACGCATCATGCACAGGGACGCCGGCCAGTGTCGCCAGTTCGAGCGCGACGCGCGCCGTCACCTGCCCAAAGCCAATCGTCGTCGGTGTCGGCTCAGTCAGCTCGCCGGTTCGGCCTCTGCCGCAATAATGCTGCTTGATGCCGGGGAGCATCGTCAGCAAACGGCTCATGAAGCTCGTGACCTCGTGCGTCTCTTTGCCTGCCAGGTCTTCAAGCGCCAACTGCATCACCAGCACGGGCGCGTCGTGATAGATATTGTCGCCATTCAACGTTCTGATGTATTCGATTCTCATGCCAGCGTCCTCTCTTGGCGGCTGCCAGTCGCCGCGCGATACACCACGCCGGAAACGCATCACAATGCGATGCGGAAACTTCAGCGCACGCCGGGAGGTGGATTTCCATCCAAATACGAGCAACTGCTATGCCTGCAACCGTGACTCAATCAAGTGGGTGCGCGGGCCACAACCGCCACTTGACCTCGGGCGGAAGCGAAGCTCGAAGGCGCGCGTCAGCAACGCCAGCGCGCTCCTGGAGACGCGTAAAAACCTTGATAATGGCGGAAAATTGGCCGGCAATCGACTAATCGGGCAGAACGGCTAGGCGCACGGGTACAGGCCGTCGCGCCATTCTTGAGACAAGATCGCCCATGCGCCTGCGGTCGCACAAATGCACCGGCAGACGGCCATGATGACTCAAATCATGTCAGGTGACATGGACGCCGCTGTTCCATAGCCACACAGCGGCTATGCGGTGACGGCGCTATGGGCTTCGTAGGCTCTGGTCTCCAGAATTTTCTTGATCTCTTCGACGATGCGCTGAAGCTCTTCGTCTTTGCTGTAGAAATGCGGCGCGACGCGGATGCCGGCGCCGGGACGGTAATCTACCAGACAATCGCGGCGCAGCAACTCTTTGGTCACCTCATACCCGTGCGGCACATCCATGACCACCGTGCCGCCGCGCTCGTCGGCCCGCTTCGGGCAACGCACCGGGAAGCCGGCCTCTTCAGCCAGCTCGATCAAGCGCGTCGTCTGGCGCATGGATTTCTCTCTGATTCGCTCGACGCCGACTTCGTTGATGATCTCGTAGCCCGACATCGCCGCGTACATTCCCGGCACGTTTGGCGAGCCGTGCAGGAAGCGATAGATGTCGTCGGCATAATCCTGAGGCCCGACTTCGAAAGCGAACGGCTGGCGGTGCGCCATCCAGCCGGTCATCGCCGGTTGTAATGTCGGCCACAGATCGCGGCGGACGTAGAGATAGCCCGCACCCGGCCCGCCGCACAGCCATTTGACCGAGCCGCCGGTCGCAAAGTCTAAGCCGATGTCGCGCACATCGAGCGGCACGGTGCCGGCAGACTGGTAAACGTCGGCGACCACCATCGCCCCAACTCGGTGGGCTTTCTCGGTGATGGCTTTGAGGTCTTGAATGAAGGCGCTCTTGAAGATGACGTGCGAGACGCTGACCAGCAGTGTCTCTTCGTCAATGGCTTCGAGCAGGCGTTCGAGCGGCACCGTCATGCCATCATCGGACGGCACCGTGACAATGCGGGCGCCGCGCCGTTCAAGGGCGTGAAAGATATAAAGGTTCGAGGGGAAGTTGAGCGCCTCGCTAACGATCTTGTTGCGCTTGCCGGTAAAGTCCAGGCACGAATGGATGAGCGACTGGCAGACCGAGACGTTCTGGTGCATGACGACTTCGCCGGCGCCCGCGCCGATGATCTTGCCGACCAGGTCGCCGACGGCGCGCGGCATCTCCCACCAGCCTTCTTCCCAGGCGCGAATGCCGCGCGTCGCCCACTTGTCGGCATATTCGTTCAGGCGGTCGCGGGCGCGGCCCGGCATGGCGCCGAGCGAGTGCGAGATCATGTAGACCGTGTTATCGAGGATCGGGAATTCTTTCCGCCATTCAAGCAACTCGTCCATTGTTTTCTCTCCTTAATTAGCGCGGCGTACCCAGATGGTTGCGCACCTCCCACAGCTCGGGGAAGAATTTGCGCTCGACGGTCTTGTGCAAATAAGCGGCGCCCTCGCTGCCGCCTGTGCCGCTCTTGGTGCCGATCATGCGCTCGACCATTTTAACGTGGCGCAGCCGCCACATGGCAAACATCTCGTCGTATTCGATCAGGCTCTCGGCCAGCAAGAACAGGCTGTAATAATTCTCGGCGTCTTCGTAGATGCGCAGCAGCTCGAGAACGCGGCGGGTGTGCGCCTCATTATTTTCGCCGTCTTTGGTGCCCGCTTCGTCCATCGGCATGTCGAAGCCGCGTCGCCGCAGCAAGTCGTAAAACGCGTCGAGTACCGAAGGCTGTCGAAGCCGCGCCGCCAGACGGTTACGGGCTTCGCTGTCTTCGTCGTAGTTCTTTAGGAAGCGCGCATCCTTCAGCCCCGATATATATTCGACCTCGCGGAACTGAAAAGATTGAAAACCGCTGGCGGGCCGCAGATGATCGCGAAACGCCAGAAAGTCTGTTGGCGTCATTGTCTCTAGCACTGATATCTGGCTGATCAATAAACGCTCAATCTCGATGCAGCGCCTGAGCAGGCGGTGCGCCACCAGCATCTCGTCGTTGTTCAAGCACTCGATGATGGTATCGAGCTCGTGCAGCAGTTGCTTGAACCACAGCTCGTACACCTGATGAACGATGATGAACAGCGTCTCGTCGTGCTGCAAAGGGTCGGAGCGCAAACGCTGCAAACCGATCAGCTCATGGATGTTCAAGTAGCCGCCGTATGTCAGCCGCTGCTCGTCTTCCCGTTCGGGCAAACCAAAGGGCATTAGGTCTCCTGAAAACTTCGAATTCTGGCGATCGGCGTCCAAGCTGATTGACATGAGAAAGCTCCACAGAGATATTGCTGCCGCAGGGGTATGAGAAGGATCATAAGGGGCTTTCTCGTTTCTTCAATACTTTTCATCAGCCGCCCGCCTTATTGAAGGACGGCACGCGCTTGTCGCGGAAGGCCTCAAAGGCTTCGCGGAACTCCGGGTTGAGCATGCAGATGGCTTGCGCCGCGGATTCGGCTTCCAGAGCCGCTTCCAAGCTCATGTGCAGTTCGCGGTTCAGCGCCGCTTTCGTCATGCCGAGCGCGAATGCGGGGCCTGCGGCCAGGCGCTCGGCCCAGGCGCGCGCCGCGGTTTCGAGCCCTTCAGCCGGCACGACACGATTGTATAGACCGGCTGCCGCCGCCTGCTCGGCGCTCAGGAAGTCACCGGTGTAGAGCAGCTCGGTCGCTTTGCCCAGGCCGACGACTTTCGGCAATAGAAACGCCGCGCCCATGTCGGCGCCCGCCAGTCCGACTTTGACAAACAGGAAAGCAATCTTGGCCGTCTCGGCGGCGATGCGCAGGTCGGCGGCCAGCGCGATGACCGCGCCGGCACCGGCGACCGTACCGTTCAACGCCGCAATCACCGGCTTCGGCAACAGGCGGATGTTGCGAATCAGCTCGCAGGTCATGCGCGTGAATTCGAGCAATCCTGCCATGTCGCGTTTGAACAACTCGCCGATGATCTCTTCGACATCGCCGCCCGAACAGAAGCCGCGCCCGCGCCCCATGATGACGACGACGCGCACCGCATCGCGCGAGCGTAGGGTGACAAACAGCTCCGTCAATTCGCGGTAGACTTCAAAGGTCAGCGAGTTCAACCGCTCAGGCCGGTTGAAGGTAATCTGGGCGACGCCGTCGCGCTCGTCGTAAAGAAAGCTCCGTGGCTGGATGTTTGTGAGTGGCGTTGTCAACTGGCCTCCACGGTGGTCGCGGGCAGGCAGGCGATGGCTTCAATCTCGACCTGGGCCAGGTCTTCGACCAGCGCCGTGACTTCGACCAGCGCCATCGCCGGGTAGTGGCGGCCCATCAGCTCGCGGTAGGCGGTGCCGATCTGCTTGAGATTCGTCATATAGGCCCGCTTGTCGGTGACGTAGACGCGCAACTGCGCGATGTCGCTCGCC
Source organism: Blastocatellia bacterium (assembly GCA_045807765.1). GTDB lineage: Bacteria > Acidobacteriota > Blastocatellia > UBA7656 > UBA7656 > DATENM01. The sequence goes on along the minus strand of JBJMGU010000196.1, from coordinate 32,101 downwards.
GTGCCGCCGGCGGCCCGCACCACAGCGATGACGTTGCCGAGCGCCTGCGCGAACTGCTCGATGAAATCATCGCTGACAATGCGCTGCTCACTGTTCCAGGCGATCTGACCGGCGACAAACAGCAACTTGCCCCCCGCGATCAGCACGCCGTTGTTATAGCCGCGCGGCGCGCCCAACGATTCAGGATTAATGAAAGTCATCCGCATGATCAGCCGCCCGTATGCGACCTGTCGCCGGTTATTTGCCGGACGTTTCGATGGGCTTCAGGCCGCTGTACTCCTTCAATTCCCACTTGTTGCCCTCTTTAGAGTTGCGCCTGACGAAGCCGAGGCCGGGCACAAAGTAATCATTGATCTCGGCCTGTCCGACCTTGCGGTAGAGCAACATGGCTTTCACCTTGCCGGTTGGCAATTGAATCTCCTGCTCGTTGACCACAGTGAACTCGACGATGGTCGGCGCTTCGGGCTCGGCGGGCGGCTGCCCTGGTTGTTGATACTTCGACCTGAGCGCCAGCGACCACGTCGCTCCCTGTTTTAACGACGACGGCTCGATCATCGCGTAAGCAGGATCGCGGTAGAAAAACTCGGTCACAGTCTTCTGGTTGTCTACGTCGCTGTCGGTCTTTTCGTAAAGGATCTGCACCTTGTCGCCGTCGCAGATGAAATGTTTCTCGATGGTCTGATTGATCTGGTAGCCGCCGCTGCTGTCAACGATCTGGGTAATCTCTTTGTAGCCCTTGCGCCCGTTCTCTTCCCACGGGTCAACGATCACCGTCGCCGTCGCCGTGATGCTGCTCGAATAACTGACGGTATAGATTCGGCGCGAGCCGGGGACCAGCGGATAATAAGGATTACAGGCTTTGAAGTTCGGGTCAGGCTGCACCGTCGGCACCGGCGGCGTAATCGGGCCGATGACGCGCGGCGCCGTATTGCTATTGCCGTTGGCATTATTTTGGTTGTGGTTGGCGGGAGGATTACAGGCGCTCAGGGCACAGGCCGCGAGCAGGATAAAGACGAGAGGGGTACGCATCAATCATGTCCTTTCAACGATGACCGCCGCGCCAGCGGCGCAGCGGCACAAATCAATTTTATTAACACCTCGCGCCGCGCCGCGCAAGCAGCGCCCGCCGGCGGCTTCTCGATCAAAGGCGGCGCGTGCTATAACGGGGGCGGCGCATGAATAAGGAAATTCAACGGCGCGGCGGCGGTTTTGTTCCGCATAGTTGAAGCCTTCGCGCCGCTTCGGATTGCCGCATGAAGACCATTAAACAGCCAGCCGGCGGCAGCGAGCCGCAGAGTGCCGCCGTCTTTGCGGCGATGTTTTTTGCCGTCTTCGCGCTCGCTTCGTCATCCATCTTCATCACCAAGCTGGCAGCGGTTCCGGCGCTGGTCATCGCTTTCTATCGCATGGCGATTGCCACGGCTTTGTTGTTGCCTGCGGCGCTCACGCTCAAGCGGCGCGAGCTGATGGCCTTCACGCGCCGCGATCTGCTGCTACTGCTGCTGGGCGGCGCTTGCCTGGCGCTCCATTTCGGCGCGTGGTTCACCTCGCTCAAATACATTCCAATTGCCACGTCGGTCGTGCTGGTCAACAGCCACCCGCTCTTTGTCGTGATTGCCTCAGCAATCTTTCTCGGCGAAAAGCCAAAGGCGCGCTCGCTTGTCGGCACCCTGCTTGGGCTGGCGGGCATGCTCATCATCAGCCGCGACGCGCTGGTCAACGTTGAGCAGAGTGAATCGAGTCAGGCGCTCATCGGTGATGCCCTGGCGGTCGTCGGCGCGTTGGCGGTCGTCGGTTACTTCATCGTCGGGCGCAAAGCCCGCGCTCACATGAGCTTGCTCGGTTATGCGACGCCGCTCTACGGCGTCTGCTCGCTCTTCCTGTTGTTGATGGTCTTCGTCACAGGCAGCCGCCTTGCGCCTTACAGCCGTGCCGAGTGGCTGTACTTCCTTCTGCTCGCGGTGGTGCCGACGATCCTCGGCCACACGGTCTTCAACTGGGCCTTGCGGCACGTGCGCCCGTCGGCAATTTCAGTCGCTTTTCTGGGCGAGCCGGTGGTTGCAGGGCTTATGGCCTTCGCCATCTTCGGACAGCGCCCACCGCTTGCGACCTACATCGGCGGCGCGCTGATCCTCGCAGGCATCTACCTGACGACTTCCAGCAAACCCGACTCGTGATTGCGCCTCACTGGTCGCCAGTTGCAAAATTATAAGAGAATGATGAGAGAATGATGGCAGAACGATGAGCGATGGGTCAGGGATGAGCGCACCTGAAAAGCAAATCTTACTGACGGCCTTCGAGCCGTTCGGCGGCGAGACGGCAAACTCGTCGCTTGAGGCCGCACGCCAGATGAGCGGCGTCGAGTTTCCGGGCGCGTCCGTGACGGTTCTTGAATTACCGGTTGATCGCCATCGCGCCATTGAAGTCGCAAGCGAGCGCCTGCGCGCTTCGTGTCCCGACGCGGTCATCATGCTGGGGCTGGCGATGGCGCGTTATCGCATCACGCCCGAACGCGTCGCCATCAACGTAGACGATTACCGCATCCCCGACAACGCCGGCAATCAACCGGCGGGCGAGCCCATCATCGAAGGCGGGCCGGTCGGCTACCTGTCAACGCTGCCAATCCGCGCCATCACCGACAGGCTGTTGCGGGCGCGCATCCCGGCGGCGATTTCCAACAGTGCCGGGACCTACCTGTGCAATCGTCTCTTCTACAGCGTGATGCACTTGATCGCCACCGAGCAGTTGCCGACCATTGCCGGCTTCATTCACCTGCCGTACATGCACGAGCAGGCATTGGATAAACACCCGGAGGTGCCGAGCCTGGCGCGCGAGACCATCGTCGAAGGCGTGCGCCTGTCTATCGATGTGACGCTCGGCATCGAGCGCCGTCCTGAGGCGCGCCGACCGACTGGCACTTGAGCAAAGATGGATTACCACAAGCTACACGACTGGAACCTCACAGGCTCAGAAGCGGTGGCGCTGCAAAACCAGTTGCGCAGTCAGGTGCGCGTCGAGCCGCTTGCAGGCGAAGTCAAGCTGGTCGCGGGCTGCGACATCTCGTTCAATCGATTTTCGGATATCGTTTACGCAGGCATCATCGTGCTGCGCTTGCCTGAGCTTGAAGTGGTAAGCCAGGCCACGGTGGTGACGCGAGCGCGCTTCCCTTACGTTCCCGGCTTGCTATCGTTCCGCGAAACGCCGGCCTTGCTCGAAGCCTGGGAGAAGTTGGAAGTTGCGCCGGATGTCGTGATGCTCGACGGTCAGGGCATGGCGCACCCGCGACGCTTCGGCATCGCCTGTCACTTCGGATTGCTGACCGGACGGCCAACCCTCGGCTGCGCCAAGACGGTACTGGTCGGCAAGTTTGATGAACCGGGCGAGCGGGCCGGCGAGTATTCGCTGATGACGCACAAGGGCGAGACCATTGGCGCGGCGGTACGCACTAAAGACCGCGTCGCGCCGGTCTATGTGTCGGTCGGCCACTTGATTGATTTGCCGGGGGCGATCCGGCTGGCTCTACGTTGTGTGAAGGGCTATCAAGTCGACGGGCTGTTTGCGGACTCAAAATCGAAATACCGCATCCCCGAACCGACACGGCAGGCGCACCTGCTGGTCAACGAGCTGCGCCGCAACGCCACGGAAGCATGAAGCGCAGCCGGCGGTGATAAGGCTTTACGCCTTTCTCCAGAGCCTATAATTTTCTTGACGGCTCCGCCGGACGCTGATATAAACTCGGCCTGATAGCCGCCTGGAATTTCTCAGATTCACTTCAAGAGACGCCTAACCGATCACGAGGTAATAGGAACTACAATGAATCATTCGATAGCTAAAGTTTGGGCGCGCGGCGGGGCGCGCGGCTTGATTGTTCTGATGATGCTGACGAGTGTGCTGCCGAGCAGTCGGGCGCGCGCCGCCGGCTCACCCGCCGGCCCAACCCCGGTCGTCTCGCAGATCAATATCTTCGGGCCGCCGGGCAGCCAGCAGTTCGGCACGTCCGTCACGCTGCTGCCCAACGGCAATATCGTCGTCACCGATCCCTATTACAGCATCACCGGCCCGACGCCGGTTGCCAACGTCGGAGCCGCATATCTGTACAATGGTGCGACCGGCGCGCTGATCAGCATGCTGACCGGCAGCAACGCCAATGATTTCGTCGGCGGGGCGGTGACCGTGCTCGTAAACGGCAACTACCTCGTGAGCAGTAACGGTTGGAACGATTACCGAGGGGCGGTGACCTGGGGCAGTCGCACGACCGGCGCTAGGGGGATAGTCTCAGCGACTAACAGTCTCGTAGGTAGTTTGCCATCTGACCGGATCGGCTGGGACGGCGTGACCGTACTAACCAACGGCAACTATGTCGTGAATAGTCCACCCTGGCATAGTATCGGCGCCGTGACCTGGGGCAACGGCGCGACCGGCACAAGCGGCCTGGTCTCTATGGCCAACAGTCTCGTCGGCAGCACCCAGTATGACGCCATCGGCTCAGGCGGCGCGGTCGCGCTGACGAATGGCAACTATGTCGTGTGCAGCCAATTCTGGCACAACGGGGTGATCTCAGCGGCTGGGGCGGTGACCTGGGGCAACGGCACGAACGGCACGAGCGGCCTGGTCTCGGCAGCGAACAGTCTCGTCGGCAGCAGCAAAAACGACTCCTTGGCAGTGGCGGGGTGGTCGTGCTCACCAACGGCAACTACGTCGTAGACAGCCTGCACTGGAGCAATGGAACAAATCTTGAAGTCGGCGCGGTGACCTGGGGCAGAGGCGCGACTGGCATAAGCGGCCCCGTATCGGCGGCCAATAGCCTCGTCGGCAGCACCCCCATTGACCGAGTTGGCTTCGATGGAGTGACCGTCCTCGCCAACGGCAACTATGTGGTGAGCAGCGAATTCTGGGACAACAGCGGAATCCCTGATGCCGGGGCGGTGACCTGGGGCGACGGTGCCACCGGCATAAGCGGTCCGGTCTCTGTGGCCAATAGCCTCGTCGGCAGCACCCAGTATGACGCCATCGGCTTAGGCGGCGCGGTCGCGCTCACCAACGGCAACTATGTCATGTGTAGCCCGAAGTGGGATAACGGGGTGATCCAGGAAGCCGGGGCGGCAACCTGGTGCAATGGCACGACCGGCACGAGTGGCCCGGTCTCTACAGCCAACAGCCTCGTCGGCAGTACGCTCTTTGATAGCATCGGATCGGGCCGTGCGACCGCATTGACCAATGGCAACTATGTCATCAATAGCCCGGTCTGGAACAATGGCGCGACGGCGGCTGTCGGCGCGGTGACCTGGGGCAACGGCGCGACCGGCACGACCGGCTTGGTCTCTGTGGCCAACAGCCTTGTCGGCAGCAGCAAAGTGGACTTGGTCGGCTCTTTGGGCGTGTACCCGCTAACGAACGGTAACTACGTCGTCGACAGCGACGGTTGGGACAACGGGGCGATCATCGATGCGGGGGCGGTGACCTGGGCTAATGGCGCGACCGGCACGACCGGCCTGGTTTCTGCGGCCAACAGTCTCGTCGGCAGCAGCACCTTTGACCGGGTTGGCAGCGGCAACATCAGGAGGCTGGCCAACGGCAATTACGTCGTGGCCAGCGAATTCTGGGACAACGGCGCGATCAACAGCGCCGGCGCGGTGACCTGGGGCAACGGTGCCACCGGCACGAGCGGCCCGGTCTCGGCGGCCAATAGCCTCGTCGGCAGCAGCATCGGTGACCATGTCGGCGAGTTCTATCAGGGGGCGGAGCTCGATGGCAACTACCTCTCGTATAACCCCGTCTGGGACAACGGCTGGATGAGCGATGCGGGCGCAATCACATTCGGACTCGGCTACCGGCCTACCGTCGGGCTGATTAACTCTAGCAATAGCTTTCTTGGTACGATGCCTTATGAAGGCTTTCGCCTTCGTTTTGCCTACGATAATGCCAACCACCAGGCAGTCATCGGGCAGCTCGACAATAACATCGTCACGCTCTTCCGTGTCAGGGGCTTCGACACCTGTGTGCAGGACGACAGCAACCCGAACACGTCTGTCGCCTTCGATTCACAGACCGGCGATTACCTTTTCTGCGCCGGCGGCGCACAGTACAGCGGCACCGTGACCATAACCCGGCGTGGCAGCACCATCACCTTGCAGCACACGGCCAGCGACCGGCGGCTGACGATCACGCTGGACACGGCGGTCAATCGCGCTACCGGAAGTTTTCAGAAGATCGGCCTCGGCGTCTTTACCCTGACCGACCGCGACACGCGCAATGACGCCTGTTCGTGCGCCGCACCCTGAGCGTCAAGCCGTAGCGCCTTGCCTTAGAGCTTGACTTGCTTGACCGAGATGACGCCGCTTACCTGCTCAAGCCCGCGCTGGCCGGCTTCGTTGAGCGGCTGATCGATCTGTATCAGCGCGATGGCGTTTTCGCCGATCTTCTTGCGGCCCAGGTAGAGGCGGCTGATGTTGACACGCTGGTCGCCGATGAACGAGGCGATGCGCCCCAACACGCCCGGCTCATCACGATTGAACAATAAGATCATGTGGCCCTTGGGCAGAGCTTCGAGGTTGAATCCGTTGATGCGCACGATGCGCCCCTCGCGGCGTCCGAACAACGCGCCGGCGACTTCGCTCTCGCGCTCCGAAGTCACCGCGCGGACGCGAATCATGCTGGCGAAGTCGCGCGCCTTGCGCGAGCGTGACTCAGTGACCTTGATGCCGCGCTGCTCGGCGACAATGGCGGCGTTGACCATGTTGACGCGCTCGATGACCGGGCCGAGCAGGCCGGCGAGAATCGCTTGAGTGATCGGCTTCACGTCATGCTCGCTGACTTCGCCGGCGTACTCGATAGCGACATCGCGCAGGTCATGTCCGAAGACCTGGCCCTGAAACAAGCCAATCTTTTCTCCGAGCGTGACGTATGGGCCGATGGCCGCTAGCAACTCGGCGCTCATCGCCGGCATATTCACCGCACCCCGCACCGCTCCATGCTTCAAGTAATCGAGCGCCTGCTCGGCAATCATCGTCGCGACGCCAAGCTGCGCTTCGGTGGTCGAAGCGCCGAGGTGCGGCGTGGCAATCACCTGATCAAAGCCGAGCAGCGGATTATCGGCAGGTGTCGGCTCCTTCTCAAACACGTCTAGCGCTGCCCCGGCAACTTTGCCGCGGCGCAAGGCGTCAACCAGCGCCGCTTCGCTGATCAAGCCGCCGCGCGCACAGTTGATCAGCCGCACGCCCGGCTTCATCTTTTCAATGCTTGCGGCATTGATGATGCCGCGCGTTTCTTCGGTGAGCGGCGTGTGCAGGGTGATGAAATCGGCGCGCGGATATAGATCATCAAGCGTCGTCATCTCGATGCCGAGGTCGCGCGCCGCTTCCGCCGTGAAGTACGGGTCGAAAGCGATGACCGTCATGCCGAAGGCGCGGGCGCGCTCGGCGACCGTCGAGCCGATACGGCCCAGGCCGATGACGCCGAGCGTCTTGCCCATCAGCTCGACGCCAACGAAGCGCGTCTTCTCCCAGCGGCCCGCTTTCATCGAAGCATCCGCCTGCGGAATCTGCCGCGCCAGCGCCATCAGCATTGCCCACGTATGTTCAGCGGTGGTCACGGTATTGCCGGCGGCGGCGTTCATCACGACAATGCCGCGGCGGGTGGCCGCCGCTACATCAATGTTGTCAACCCCCGTGCCGGCTCGCCCGACGACTTTCAAGCGCGTGGCGCGCTCGATCAGCTCTGCCGTGACCCGCGTTTTGCTGCGGACGATGAGGCCGTCATACTCAGCGATGATTTCGGCAAGCTCATCTTTATCAATCGTGGGACGCTCGTCTATTTGAACGCCGCTTGCGGCGCGCAGGATATCGACGCCGGTCTTTTCTAATCCATCACAAACAAGGATTCGCATAAGTCCACCCAAAGAAGAGATTGACGCTGCGCAGGCGTCTTCCAGCAAAGGTGTGATTGTAGCCGAGCGCGCCGCCCTAAGCCAACGAGCTGTTACGGCAGGGCGCGGCGCGAGCGCCGAGTCTGCGCAAGCGTTGACAGTGCAGGAATGCGCCGGATATAATTTGAGACTTTCGTCATGAGGATTTTTTTGGAGGAAGCTACTGTGGCATACGCAATCGTGCAATCAGGCGGCAAACAGTTTCGGGTCAGTCAGGGCCAGGTGGTGCGCGTTCCCACCCTGACGGCTGAGGTCGGCGATTCGGTCGAGCTACAAGCGCTGCTCACCGGCGACGGGTCGAGCATCGAGCTTGGCGGCAGCCCGGTGACCGCAACGGTCGTCGAGCATGGCCGCGGCCCGAAGGTCATCGTCTTTAAGAAAAAGCGCCGCAAGCAGTACAAGAAGACGCACGGCCATCGGCAGAACTTCACTGCCGTGCGCATTGAATCGATCAGCGCGCAGAACGAGTCTGAGAATAAAGAAGTCCGAAGTCAGGAGTCAGAAGTCAGCAACTCGGACTCCGAATAGGCGAGCGCGCCAACCTGCGCTTCTCTATTCCGACTCTTGAATTCTGAATTCCGGCTTCACTAGAGGGGTTATGGCACACAAAAAAGGTGTAGGCAGCTCGCGCAACGGGCGCGATTCGAATGCTCAGCGACTGGGCGTAAAGCGTTTCGGCGGGCAGGCGGTGTTGGGCGGCGAGATTCTGGTTCGCCAGCGCGGCACCAAGTTCAAGCCCGGCAACAATGTCGGGCGCGGCTCTGACGACACGCTGTTTGCGATGGTCACCGGCGTCGTCAAGTTCGAAGAAAAAGGGCGCCGCGGCAAATTCATCAGCGTCTATCCGGCAGAGTAGACAGACAACGGTAGGCAGTAGGCAGTAAGCGGTAGGCAGTCAGGAGTCTGCATATCGGATTACTGCAAAGCAGCGGAACGTTGACGATTGTGACAACTGCCTACTGCCTACTGCCTACTGCCTACTAAAAAATGCAGTTCTTAGACCGAGCCAGGATCATAGTCAGAGGCGGCGACGGCGGCAACGGAGTGACGGCGTTTCGGCGCGAGAAGTTTGTTCCGCGCGGCGGGCCTTCGGGCGGCGATGGTGGTCACGGCGGCACGGTCTACATGGAAGCCACCGACCAGCTCAATACGCTCCTGCAATTTCGCTTTAATCCCGAATATCGCGGCGGGCGCGGCGCGCACGGCGAAGGCAGCAACCGCCACGGCAAAGACGGCGAAGATGTGATCGTCCTCGTTCCCGCCGGCACGCTGGTCACCGACGCCGAGACCGGCGAACTGATTCACGACTTTTCCACAGTGGGCGAGCGCCTCGTGGTAGCGGCGGGTGGGCGCGGCGGGCGCGGCAACGCGCAGTTTGCGACTTCGACGAATCGCGCGCCGCGGTATCACGAAGACGGACGGCCTGGTGAAAACCGCGCGCTGCAACTCGAATTGAAGCTGATTGCCGATGTCGGGCTGGTCGGCTTTCCGAATGTCGGCAAGTCGACGCTGATCTCGCGCATCTCTGCGGCGCGCCCCAAGATCGCCGACTACCCGTTCACCACGCTCGAACCGAATCTCGGCGTCGTCGCTTTCGGCGATTGGGATTCATTCGTCGTCGCCGACATTCCCGGCTTGATCGAAGGAGCGCACGCCGGCACAGGACTTGGTCTGGAATTCCTGCGGCACATCGAGCGCACCAAGCTGCTGCTGCACGTCATCGATGTCTCGACGACGGAGCGCGACCCGGTTGATGATTTTCAGACCATCAGCCGCGAGCTTGAGTTATACAATGCCGACCTGCTCGGCAAGCCGCAACTGGTCGCGGCGTCAAAGATGGACGCGCTCGACGAGCCGGAGCGCTTGAGCCGCTTGCGTGAGTTTTGCGACGGGCGCGGGCTTGAGCTGTTTGCCATCTCAGCCGTCACCGGCCAGGGATTGAAAGAGCTGGTGACAGCGCTCGGCAAGCGCGTCGAAGAGATGCGCAAGGCCGGCGAGCCGGTGGTTGCCGATCTATGAGCGAGCGGCGCATCGGAGTCTACGGCGGCACCTTTGACCCGATCCACCGGGGCCACATCGAAGTCAGCCGCGCCGTGACTCGTCAGTTCGCCCTCGATGAGCTGCTCATCGTTCCGGCGCACCGACCGCCGCACAAGACTTTGCGGGTGATCGCCGACGCTTATCATCGCTATGCGATGGCGGCGATAGCGACGCTCGATGACGAGCGCTTCAAGGTTTCGACCATTGAGTTGGAAGCGCCCGAGCGGCCTTACACGTTCGAGACGCTTGAGCGGCTACGCGAGCAGTTCGGGCCGCAAGCCAGTCTGTTCTTTGTCATGGGCGCGGATTCGTTCGAGGAGCTACACCTCTGGCGCGAGCCGGAGCGCATTCTCGACAGCGCCCACATCATTGTGATTACGCGACCGCGCCACGCGCTCGGCCTGACAAAGTTGCCGGCGCGCATTGCCGCAGGGCTTATCGATTTACGCGGCGGTCGCCTGGAAGCGATAACACCAGAGCGGGCCGGCGGCGTCTACCTGACCGATGCGGTGAACATGGACGTTTCCTCAACCGAGATACGGCGCAAAGTGCGCGACGGCGAGCCAATAGACGATGACGTGCCGCCGCGTGTGGCGGATTACATCAGCAAGTATGCACTGTACAGGCAATCATGAGTCGTAAAGCAATCAACGAAGACGCAGTCGAGCAACCGGCGCGGCTGGAAACCGAAGAGGCTGTGATGCTGGCAGCGCACGCCGCCAGCGACCGCAAGGCCGCCGATATGGTCATCCTCGACCTGCGCGACGTGGCGCAATTCACCGAGTATTTTCTGATCTGCACGGCAAACAACTCGCGCCAGGTGCAGGCCGTCACCGACGCCATTGAAGAGAACCTGCGCCAGGCCGGCAAACGTCCCTCGCATATCGAAGGCTACACGGCGGCTGAATGGGTGCTGCTCGATTACGGCGACTTTATCGCCCACGTCTTCAGCGCGGCGTCACGGCGCTTTTACGACCTCGAACGGCTGTGGCGCGACGCCAAGCAGGTGCCGCTGCCCGCCGACCTGAAGCCATAATCGCGCGCCGCTGGCCCTGAGCTTGCGAAAAGCCTTTACTGTTTGCCGTTCATCGTTCATAGTTCATCGGTTGATTTTCGGGCTGCACGACCACAGACTTCGCCCAATGAGGAACGCGTGTAACGCATGAAGTTGGTCACATTATCACTAACGATGCAAAAGGTCGCCGAGCTGGTCGAGCGCGTCGCCGTCGCTGACGCCAACGTCCTGGTGCTCGGCGAATCCGGCGTCGGCAAAGATGCTGTCGCCCGTCTGATCCATGACAAGAGCGGACGCCGCGACCGGCCTTACATCAAGATCGATTGCGCGGCACTGCCCGAAGAACTGCTCGAATCCGAGTTGTTCGGTTACGAGCGCGGCGCATTTACCGGTGCGACTGAATCCAAGCCCGGGCGCTTTGAGGCCGCCGACGGCGGCACCCTTGTTCTCGACGAGATCGCCAGCCTCAGCCCGTCGTCACAGGCGAAGCTGCTGCGCGTCATCGAAGAGCGCCAGTTCGAGCGCCTCGGCGGCAAGCAGAGCATCCGCATCGATGTGCGCATCGTGGCGCTCGCCAACGTCGATATGAAGGCCGCCGTGCGCGCTCACACCTTCCGCAGCGACCTCTATTACCGGCTGGCCGTCGTCAGCATCGAGCTGCCGCGCCTGATTGACCGCATTGAAGACATGCCGCAACTGGCCGAGTATTTCGTCCGCGAGTTCGCGGCGCGCGCCGGGCGCGCCGGGATGCATCTGGCGCCGACGACCCTCGCACTTTTAGAAAGCTACGATTTTCCAGGCAATGTCCGCGAGCTGCGCAACATCATAGAACTTGCAGTGCTCAGGGCCGACCGCGAGGTGATCGAGCCCGAACAGTTGCCCGATTACTTGCGCTCGGCGGCGCGATTGATGCAGTCACGGACGCACAAGCCGTCGCTGGCCGAGCTGGAAGCGGTTTACATCCGCGAAGTGTTAGAGCATACGCGCGGCAACAAGACGCGCGCCGCTGAGATTCTCGGCATCAGCCGCAAGAATCTCTACGAGAAGATGCGGCGCTACAACATCGGCAGGATGAAGGCGAATCACGCCGGACTCAGCTAAATGCTGAATGATGAACGATGAATGATGAATTAAAAGCAGGCTCGCCGTTCATCATTCAGCATTCATCGTTCATCATTTATGAAGTTGCGCTTCGTATGGATAGGCAAGACACGGCGGGCGCCGATTAGAGAGCTGGTTGAAGAATACATTGGGCGCTTGCGGCACTTTGCGCCGGTCGAAGTCACCGAGCTGCGCGACCGCAGCGACAGCGACCCGCGCCAGATCATTGAACGCGAAGGCGAAGACATCTTAGCGCGCCTCGGTGACGCCGGGTTTGTCGTCGCGCTTGATGAGCGCGGGCGCGAAATGGATTCGTTCAAGCTCGCCGAGGTTGTTGAAAAGCATCGCGCCAGCGGCACCAAGCAGATGACTTTTATCATCGGCGGGCATCAGGGGTTATCAGAGGCGGTGCGGCGGCGGGCCGGAATGGTGCTGGCGCTGTCGCGCATGACGCTGACGCATGAATTGGCGCGGGTGTTATTAACCGAGCAGGTCTATCGCGCCTTTACGATCATCCACGACCTGCCGTATCAGAAATGATGGACGCGCGCCGCTACGCTTGCGGCGCTGAAAAGAACAAGATAGAGGAGGCAGCCTGGAGCTTTTCGGTGGTTGAAAGCTTGATTATTTTTCCAGGAGAATTCGATGGATAAGAAGAGACTGAAACAATACGAGGCCAAGCTGCTTGAGCGCCGCAACCAGTTGCTTAACATGGTCGAGCGCACAGAGGACTATGGCCGCGAGGCGGATCGCGAAGTCAGCCAGGACCCCGCCGATAAGGCGTCAAACTCATACACCAAGGAACTGCTCTTCTCACAGAGCACGAACGAACGCAACACCCTGCGGCTGATCGAAGAAGCCCTTAACCGCATCGCCGACGGTGGCTTCGGCGAGTGCGTCAACTGCGGCGAAGAGATTCAACCCAAGCGGCTCGACGCCATCCCCTGGACGCCGCACTGCATTCGCTGCCAGGAACTGGTCGAGCAGGGGCTGTTGACTGAAAAAGATTGACCGCGGCGCGCCTGCCCGGCATCCCGCTCTCGAGCGCCGCCCGACCGCAGCAACCGTTATTCGCAGTCATCGAATGATTCTTAGAGAACCAAAATGAATTCGCCCGCCGCACAATGATTGGCCCGAAGCCGGCGCGCGCTGTCGCACAGAAAGCGTAGCGCCGGCTGGCGAGCACAGGTCGCCGGGGCGTGCCATGCGGCGCGCCCTCTTGATTCCTCTTTGATCTTCCCCACTCTGACACACGGCGTGGTCTCTGGCTGCGTCTCAAGATGATCTGAACCTTAAAGCGCGGCCATCGTCCGGCCTTGTCACAACGCCATGCGCTTAATCAGTGACGTTAAAGATGGACTGGCGGCGCTCGCTTACCCGGCGCAGTGTCGGGTGTGCGGCGCGATGATTGAGCGCTACGATGATGGTGTCGCCTGCAATGCATGCTGGGCGGATGTAGAAATTACACCGCTGTTTGACGGCGCGCTGTGCGGCAAGTGCGGGCACCCGCTTGCGGGGCTCGCCATCAGCGAGCGCGCCGCGCTGCGCTGCGGGATGTGCGAGGGGCAGGCGTTTACGACGGCGCGTGCCTGTGGCGCTTATGCAGGGGCGCTCGAAGCCAGCATCCTTTTCTTGAAGTCTTATCCGCATCTCTGTCGCCGGCTGCGCCGCTTGATCGCTCAGACCTTTGCCGCGCATCAAGCCGGGCTCGCCGCAGAGGTCATCGTCCCCGTGCCGCTGCACCCGAAACGTCAGCGCGAGCGCGGCTTCAATCAAGCCGAGATGGTCGCCCGCGTCATCGCCCGCTACAGCCGCTTGCCTCTGGTGATTCATATGCTAAGTCGCAGCAAACCGACCGAGCGCCACCGCGCCGGACTCGACGCCCGCGACCGCGCTCGCTCTGTCGCTGACGCCTTCCGCGTTAGCGATCCGCGCGCTGTCATCAACGCCTCGATTCTTCTCGTCGACGATCTCTTCACGACCGGCGGCACGCTGTCGGCGGCGGCCCGTACGCTGATGGACACCGGGGCGCGGCAGGTCAGCGTGCTGACCATCGCCCGCGTGGTTACGGCTGCGGCGGCGCGGCGTCGCCATTGAGCCTTTTTTATTTGACTTTCCTCTTGTATTTTCCCGCGTGACGTTGTAGAGTGCGCGCAACGAAAAGCCAGGCTTGATCGGTATCGGGATCAATCAGCAGCTATCTGGCAATTCAGGGACAGGGTATGGCCGCCACCGCCTGGGTCTTTTCGTCAATCCAGGGGAAACAATCAAAGTTCGCTCACAAAGGGACAACCTAGCTACCTGTTGAACAGGTATTGAGGAGGACACTATGAAGAAGCTGTTTCTCAGCCGACTGGTGTTGCTGTCTTTGATTCTGATGCTCGTGGCGCAAGCCGTTCCGGCGCAGGTCACGACTTCGGGACGATTGGCAGGCGTGGTCACCGACGCACAGGGCGCGCTCATTCCGAAAGCCCAGATCGACGCGGTCAATGACCAGACCAGAGGCAAGTACAAGACTGTCGCCAACGACGAGGGAAGCTGGAATCTTCCTTCCCTATCCATTGGAACCTACACCGTCACCGTCACGGCTCCAGGGTTCAAGACCACCGTCAACAAAGGGGTGAAAGTCGAGGTCGGACAGGTGGCCTCGCTCAACACCGTGCTTGAAACCGGCGGCGCCACCGAGCAGGTCGTCGTCACCGCCGCCGGCGAGGTGCTGCACACGGAGAGCGCAACGGTCGCCACGACCCTGAGTGGTCGCCAGATCGGCGATCTGCCGTTCTCGACTCGTGATGCGCTGACGCTGGTTACGACGCTGCCCGGTGTGCTGACGCCCGACAAGCCGCGCACTTCTTCGATCAACGGCTTGCCCAAAGGCTCAGTCAACCTGACGCTCGACGGCGCCAACATTCAAGACAACTTCTTGAGAAGCTCAGATGGCTTCTTCACCAGCATTCAGGCCAAGTCGGACGCCGTGCAAGAAGTCACCGTCACGACGGCGACGCCGGGAGCGGAGAGCGCCGGCGAAGGCGCGGTACAAGTCCGCTTTGTCACCAAGAGCGGCTCGCCCGAATATCACGGCGGCACCTTCTGGCAGTACCGCTCGAAGACGTTCGATTCCAACTACTACTTCAACAACATTGACGGGCTGCCGCGCGACGCCTTTGTGTTGCGCCAGTACGGCGGCAACATCGGCGGGCCGATCCTGATTCCGGGGCTGATGAAGAACCGCGAGAAGGCGTTCTTCTTCGTCAACTACGAGTACTTCGATCTGCCGAACGCTTACGGCTCGCTGCTCGTCAACAGCAACATCCTGGTGCTGACGGACGACGCGCGCAACGGCAACTTCACCTACGCGGATGCCGGCGGCGCCGTTCACAAGGTCAACCTCTATCAGCTCGCCGGCTCGAAGGGCTTCACAAGCACGCCCGACCCGACGATAGCCAAAGCCTTCGATATGATTAATGGCTATGTGCATACCGCCGGCGCGCTCACCAGCCGCGTCCCTCAAGGGGACTACAACCGGCTCGATTACCAGTTCCAGGACCCCGGCCTGAACAAGCGCTGGTTCCCGACGGCGCGCTTTGACTGGAACATCACGGCCAAGCACCACGCCGAATTCATTCACAACTACCAACACTACTTCTCGCTGCCTGATGGCGTGAACGGCCAGATCAACGTCTACCCCGGCAGCGGCATCGTCGTCGGCCATCCGGGACAGACCGGCTCTGTGCACCGCAATACCTTCTCGTTCGTCGCCGCCGAGCGCTGGACGATCAACGAGCGGCTAGTCAACGAACTCCGCGCCACCTCATCGGGCAACGGCACCAGCCTTTTCTTCCAGGAGTTCGACCCGCGCCTGTATGACTTCTGGGGCGGCTACGCGGTGGCGAGCGGCACGTCGTTTGGCGGCGCGCTCGGCGGCGCGTTTTACAACCGCCGTTCGCAGTCGCGGCGCAACACGCCGGTCAAAGGCTTGAGCGACAACCTGACGATGCTGCAAGGCACGCACACGCTCAACTTGGGAGTTGCCTTCACGCGCGTCGCCGCCTTCAACCAGGGCGTCGACACGCAGGTCATCCCGCGCATCAACCTCGGACTGGCGGCTGGCGACCCGGTCAATACGGGCTCGACCTCCATCTTCACGACGGGGAACTTCCCCGGCTCGACCGCGGCACAACGGACGCTGGCCGGCACGCTCTACGCGGTGCTTACGGGGCGGGTTAGCTCGATCAACCGCTCGGCGTCATTCGACGGCCAGAATTTTAATTTCAAGCCGCTCAACGAGTACAGCCACCAGCAGGAGTACGCGCTCTATGCGCAGGATTCGTGGAAGTTGAAGCCGAACCTGACGCTGAACTATGGCCTGCGCTGGGAGATCGATCCGTCGCCGCTCAACGACAATAACGTCTACACGCGGGTTGGCATCGAAGGCATCTTCGGCGTGTCGGGCGACGGCAATCTCTTTAAGCCGGGCGTCTTCACCGGCAAGCCGACCGCGTTCCGCTTGCTTGATCAGCATGAGAAGGCCTTCGTCACCCAACACAAGAACTTCGCGCCGTCGCTCGGCATTGCCTGGAGTCCGGAGTCAAGAAGCGGGCTGCTCGGCAAGCTCCTCGGCCAGAACGGCAGAACGGTTTTGCGCGGCGGCTATTCAATCGCCTACACGCGCGAAGGCTTCAACGCCTACGAGGCGATGTTCGGCTCCAACGATGGGCCGAAGATCACGCTCGATGTCAGCCCATCAATCTCGCCCGACATCTTCACCGCGGGCAGCGTGCTCTTCCGCAACGGCAACTTCCCGATCCGCCAGCCACCCGCCGACGCCAGCCGCTTCCCGCTGACGCCGGGCGCCTTCAGCGGCACCAGCGCCAACGACTTCGATCCCGGCCTCAGGCCCGGCTACACGCAGTCGTGGACGTTCGGCTACCAGCGCGAGCTGGACAAGAGCACGGCGGTCGAGGTGCGCTACGTCGGCACACACGGCACGCACCTGTGGCGGCAGATGGATTACAACGAGGTCAACATTTTCGAGAATGGTTTCCTCGATCAGTTCAAGGCCGCGCAGAACAACCTGGCGATTTTCGCCAAGGCGAACCCGGGCTGTGTGATTCTCGAAAAAGGCCCGCTGAAGAGCTACGTTTCCGGCACCTGCAACTACGGCAACACGGGGCTGCCGGGCCAGGTCAACGTGCCGCTGATCACAACCGCCATCGGCTCGTCAACCGACCAGACGACGGCGATCCGCTTGCTCCAGGGGCAGGCCGGCAATCTGGCAAACGACATCGCCGGGACGGCGTCGCGAATGACCAACCTGATGAACGCCTCATTGGTCCCCTTCACGACGTTGCCGAACGGCCAGCGGGTGTCGAATTTCTTCATCGCCAACCCACAGACGACCGCCGGCGCCTTCGTGATGACCAACGGCATCAACACGACCTTCAACGCGCTGCAAATCGAGCTGCGGCGGCGGCTGTCCGCCGGCCTGCTGGTGCAAGCCAGCTACCAGTACGCCAGTGCGCTGTCGAACTCTTACAGCAGTTCGGCGACGGTCTTCAGCAACCCGCGGACGCTGCGCAACCAGGGGTTAGACAAGGCAGCCTCGCCGTGGGACATTCGTCACTCGTTCAAGGTTGACTGGATTTACGAATTGCCGGTCGGGCCGGGCAAGCCGTTCCTGGCGACCAACAACCCGGTCCTCGGTCGCTTACTCGAAGGCTGGCAGTTCGGCGGCGTCGCCACCGTACAGTCCGGGCCTTCGACGCTGATGCAAAGTGGTCGCTTCACCTATGACCAGAGCGTCGCCGGCAACACCCCTGACGCCGGCCTCGTGCTGCACAACATCACCCTCCAGCAGCTCCGGGACTCGGTCAAGATTCGCAAGACGACCAACCCTGTGACTGGCCGTGGAGTGGTCTACTGGTTGCCGCAAGCGCTGATCGACAACACCCTGGCGGCGTTCGAGCTCGGCGGCAAGACGTTGAAAGACCTCGATCCGAACGCGCCCTACCTCGGGCCGCCGACGACGCCCGGCGAGCTTGGCGACCGCATCATCCTTTACGGGCCGATGACGGCGCGCTTTGACCTGAACATCGTCAAGCGCATCCACGTCACCGAGAAGACGAGCTTCGAGGGCCGCGTGCAGTTCCTCAACGCCTTCAACCGCCCGAACTTCTTCATCGGCGACCTGGGCAGCACCAATGACCCGCGCCACATCGTTTCGGTCAACAGCAGCGAATTCGGCCAGACGCGCGCCGCTTACCGCGATCCGACGGTGTCAGGAACGAACGACCCCGGCGGACGCCTCATCGAGTTCCAGTTGCGATTCAAATTCTAAGCCGTTTGTATCGCAGAGAGAATTGACTGCCAAGCCCCGGTTGTGACGGCAACCGGGGCTTTTTTGTTTTTTATGGCAACCCGCCGCATCGCACCTTACCGCCGATGCGTTTGACACTGCTGTTTCGTGGCCTCTACAATTTTTTGTTGCGACGTGTGGACGCAAGGGTGCCGAAGAGCGCATGGATATTTTAATTCACGACTGTTATTTATTTTTATGACTTCATTGATTACACCGCCTGACCAGGCCGCCCCGACAGCAACCCCGGATGAATCATTTCTGACCCGCGGCGTGCAGAAGATGACCCTCGCCAATGGTCTGACCGTCATCACCAAAGAACAGCACGACAAGCCTGTGGTCGCGACGATCATCTGGTATCGCGTCGGCTCGCGCAACGAAGAGCTGGGCCAGACCGGCAAATCGCATTTTCTTGAGCATATGCTCTTCAAAGGCACAGAGAAGTACGCCAAAGGCGAGATCGATCTGCTGACGCTCAAGAACGGCGGCGCCAACAATGCGTTCACCTGGCTCGACTTCACCGCTTATTACTTCACCTTTGCCGCCGACCGCTGGCAGACGGCGCTTGAAATCGAAGCCGACCGCATGCGCAACACCAGCTTTGACGAAGAAGAGTTCGCGTCTGAAAAGCAGGTGGTCGAAGAAGAGTTGCGCATTGGCCTGGACGGGCCCTGGGAGGTACTGGAAAACGAAGTCTGGGCCACAGCCTTCCGCCAGCATCCTTACCACTGGCCGACGGTCGGCTGGCTCGATGACCTGGAAGCGGCTACAGGAGCCGACATGAAGGCGTACTACGACAAATGGTATCATCCGCATAACGCCACGCTGGTCATCGTCGGCGACTTCAACGGCGAAGCCGTGCGGGCGCGCATCGAAGAGTTGTTCGCGGTGATTCCCGCCGGGCCTGTGGCGCAAGCGCTGCGCATCCATGAGCCGCCGCAGCGCGGCGAGAAGCGCGTCGTCGTTAAGAAAGCGACGCCTGTCGAGCGCCTGCTTATCGGCTACCACGCGCCGCCGGTCGCTCATTCGGACGCTTACGTCATGCAAGTCATCGAAGCGATGCTATCAACCGGCAGGTCATCGCGGCTTTATCAGCGACTGGTCGAAGGCAATCAATCGGTGACTTCGGCGAGCGCCAACTTTCACGATCACATTGACCCCTCGCTTTTTTATTTCAAGGCCGAGCTGAAGCCCGGCTTCGCGCTCAGCGATGTCGAAGGCGCGATCTATGACGAGCTTGATCGGCTCAAACGTGAGCCGGTCGCTGAAGCCGAGCTGGAGAAAGCGCGGCGGCAGATCGAAGCCGATCTCGTCATGAGCCACGAAGAGCCATTGCAACAGGCCATGCTGTTGGGCCAGTTCGAGACCATCGCCGGCGATGAGCGTATCCCCGAAGACGAACGCGGCTATCGTTACCTGGACACGCTGATTGCGCGCATCCGCGCCGTCACCGCGGAAGACGTGATGCGCGTCGCCAGCCACTATTTCACCGCTGACAACCGCACGGTCGGCTACCTGGTTGATCCGGCAAAGGAGCAAACCATTGCAGCCGACTAGCACACAGTCCGCGACGCGACCGCGCCTCGAGGTCGAGCGCCTGGAGCTGGCGAATGGCCTCGTCGTCTTGCTGTCTGAAAACCATGGGACGCCTGCGGTCGCCTTCAAGGCGGTCGTCGCCGCCGGCTCGCGCTACGAAACGGACGAGCAGGCGGGCCTGGCATCGCTTGTCGGCGAGATGATCGATGAAGGCACGACGACGCGCAGCGCCCGGCAGATCGCCGAAACCATCGAAGCGGTCGGCGGCAAGCTCGGCACCTATGGCGATTATCAGGAGAGTGGTGTCGTCGCGATGTTTCTGTCGCAAGACCTCGGGCTCGGCCTGGAGATCACCGCCGACCTGTTGATGAATGCGACCTTTCCCGAAGACAAGGTGCAACAGCAACGCGCACGGCGGCTGGCACAGCTCAAGAGCCGACTGGACGTGCCGCGCACGCTGGCTTCCGACATCTTCAACGACATCGTTTTCAGCGGCACGCCGCAGCACCGCCCGGCGGTCGGTTACGAAGCGACGGTCAAGAACCTGACGCGCGACGACATGGCGGCGTTTTATCACCGCTTCTACGCGCCGAACAATACGCTGCTCACCATCGTCGGCGACATCGATAAAGCAGCGGTGCTGGCCCAGGTCGAAGCCGCCTTCGGCGCATGGCCTGTATCAAGCACGCTGGCCCTGCCCCCGGTCGAAAAGCCCCGGCGCCAGCCCCAGGCCATCGAGCGATTCGTCACCGTGCCCAAGGAACAGGTCAATATCTTCATCGGCCACGCCGGCATCGAGCGACGTAACCCGGATTACTATACACTGCTGGTGCTGGACACGATCCTCGGCTCAAGCCCCGGCTTCACCTCGCGCATTCCACGCATCCTGCGCGACGAGATGGGCCTGGCCTATACGACTTACAGCAACATCACGTCGAGCGCCGGCATCGATCCGGGCCGCTTCGTCGCCTACATCGGCACCTCGCCCGACAACCTGCAACTGGCGCTCGCCGGCCTGCGCAACGAGATCGCGCGCATCGTCAAAGAGCCGGTGACGAGCGAAGAAGTCGAGCTGGCGGCGGATTATCTCACCGGCAGCTTTGTCTTCCACTTTCAAAAGAACTTGCAGATTGCCGACTTTCTTGCCGACGCCGAAACCTACGGCCTGGGGTTCGATTATCTCGAACGCTACCCGCAACTGATTCGCGCCGTCACGGTTGAAGACGTCGGGCGCGTGGCGCGCGCCTACCTCGACCCCAAACATCTGACGACGGTGGTCGTCGGCCCGCTGGCAGGGGCCTGAGCCTACCCTCAGGACAGCGCATGAACAGGTGCCCGCCTCATGCGCGCTAGAGCGGTTTTCAATCGAGGTAGCGCAATCTAACAGATTGCCTTACATGGCAAAGGCAATTGAAAACCGCGCTAAGCAGATCAACGACCGAAGGAAGTCTCATGAAACCGAATGATTCGTTAAAGCAGGCGTTGACGGCAACGCTGATTGCGGTATGGCTAGCTGTTGCGGTGGTTGCGGCGAGCCTGCCGCTGCCGTCGCGCGAAGAGCTGAACAGCATCACGGCGCGCGACTTGAAAAAGCATCTGAGCTTTCTCGCCTCCGATGAGCTAGGCGGACGCTTCACGCTCAGCCCCGGCAATCGCATCGCGGCGCGCTATCTCGCCTCGCAGCTCGAATCGTTTGGTTATCACGGCGGCGCCCGCGACGGCTCTTACTTTCAGAAGGTGCCGTTGAGCTATCGCAGCGGCGACCCGGCAAGTCGTCTCACCCTCACCGCATCAGGGCAGACTATCGAGATGAAGCTTGGCGATGATTTCCTCATGTCGCCGGCGATTGACGCCGGCGTCGCGGGTGATCTGGTCTTTGTTGGCTATGGCATCTCGTCGCCGGAGAACAACCATGACGATTACGCCGGCCTCGACGTCAAAGGCAAGATCGTTGTGCTGATTGCCGAGGACATGCCCGAAATGCTCAACGGCGTGGCGATCAGCGACGAAGAAAAGGGCGAGCGCGCGGCGACGGCGCACGGCGCGATTGGCGCAATCGACATCCTGCCGACACCGATGATCGCCGAGTGGAATCAGATGAAAGCCTATCTGGGTCATCCCGACCAGCTTGGCCTGCCGCCGCGCTCGACGGCTGAAGGCAAGCCCTTTCCGGCGATTACCGCCGGCCCGTCGCTGATCAACGCCATCGCCAAAGCGATGGGCAAAGAGCCATCTTACTTGCAGCCTTCGGGCAAGGCGGCGCCGATGGCAGTGCCGGCCCATGTCGATGTCAAGCTGAAGGCCACGGTTAAAGAAGCGCCGCCGGCACAGAACGTCGTCGGCATCCTCGAAGGCGCTGACCCGAAGCTCAAAGACGAGTACGTCGTCTTCAGCGCCCACTACGATCATTTGAAGACGACAGACAACGGTGAAGTCTACAACGGCGCCGACGATGACGGCTCAGGCACGGTCTCGGTCTTAGAGATTGCTCAAGCGTTCACCGTTGGCCCGCGTCCGCGGCGCAGCATCCTCATCATCTTCCACACAGGTGAAGAGCTAGGGCTGTTCGGCTCGGAATATAATACGGATTACGCGCCGGTCATTCCGATGGCGCAACTGGTCGCCGACTTCAACATAGACATGATTGGCCGCACCAAACCCGAAGGCGACACAGACCCGCGCGACCGCGAGCTTTCGGATAAAGACACGGTCTATCTGATTGGCTCGGACAAGTTGTCGAGCGAGCTGCACAAGCTGAGCGAAGCGACTGACAACGAGATGGCGCACCTCAAATTCGATTATCGCTACAACGATGAGAAGCACCCGGAGCGGCTCTATTACCGCTCGGATCATTACAACTATGCCAAACATGGCGTGCCGGTGATTTTTTATTTCACCGGACTGCACCGCGACTATCACCGCACGACCGACGACGTCGACAAGATCGACTTCGAGAAGATGGAGCACATCGCCCGCATGGTCTTTGCGACAGGCTGGCGCGTGGCCAATCTTGACCACCGCGTCGTCGTTGATAAAGCGGCGGCGCGCTCGGCGACAAGGTAGTGGGTAAGGTGGCGGCGATCAGCCTTCGCCATTGCCACGTCAGTCCTCGACGCGCTCAAGGTCGCGGTTTGCCGGCCCGTTGATCACCCGCCCGTAACGGTCATAGCGCGAGCCATGACACGGACAATCCCAGGTCTTTTCCAGGTTGTTCCAGGCGACGATGCAGCCGAGGTGCGGGCACACGGCTGAGCGTTCATGTAACACGCCTTGCTCGTCACGGTACGCCGCGATCTTCGTCAGCCCGCGGCGGAGGATCGCGCCTTCGCCTACCGCAACGACTTCGTCGGCGTCGAGGTCGCCGCCGCTCAAATAGTCCTCGACGTACTGTGCGGCAACGTTGATATTCTCTTTAGCGAATTCAAGCGTAGCGCCGAGCGTCTTGCGCGAAGGATCGTAAAGCGTCGCCCACTCAGAGTTCCGCCCCATAATCAGATCGGTGATCAGCATGCCGGCGATGGTGCCATGCGTCATTCCCATGCCTGAATCGCCGGTGGCGATATAGACGTTGCGCGGATCGCCGGGGTTGCGACCGATGAAGGCAACGCCATCCACAGGCTCCATCACCTGACCCGACCAGCCGAAGACGATCTCTCCCGCATCAGGGAAGCGTTCGCGCGTCCAGGCTTCGAGTCGCGCGAGCCGCTCATCGCCATCATCCGCCTGCCCGCTCTTGTGATCTTCGCCGCCGACGATGAGGATGTCAGCACTATTGCCATCTGCGCCATCAACGCTCTGAACTCTGACGTAGTGATAAGGGTCGAGCGTGTCCCAGTAGAGCGCGCGCGTGACCGAGCCGCGCGGCACGCGCAGGCCGATGACGTAAGTGGTATACGGGGCCTGCTTGGTATGAATCGTGACCAGATCATTGATTGGGGTGTTCGTCGCAATGACAATTGCTTCGGCGGTGACGACATGGCCACCGCTGGTTTCGACTCGCGCCTGCGCGCCGCCTTCCATGTGGCTCGCATGAGTTTGAGTGAAAAGGCGTCCGCCGTTCTGCTCAATCGCGCGAGCCAGGCCGGCGAGATACTTTAAGGGGTGGAACTGTGCTTGCCGTGGAAAGCGCAAGCAGATGCCGGTATCGAAAGCGTCAAGCGGGGCGCGCGCAACCTGCTCGACCTCGACCAGCCCGGCGCGGTGCGCGGCTTTCAGCTCACGTTCCAGCACTTCTTTCGATTCGCCGGGCGGGACAAACAGGTAGCCATCAAGCCGCTCGAAGTCACATTCGATTCCCTCCTCCGCGACGATGGCTTCGATACGATCAATGGCTGCCGTGTGACTGTCGGCGGCGAGCCGCGCTCCCTTTTCTCCATGCAGGCGCTCGATTTCGAGATAGCGGTCGTCAATGGCGTTGGAGAGGTGCGCCGTGGTGCGCTCGGTCATACCGCCGCCAATGCGTCCATCATCGAGGACGACGACGGCGCGGCCTTCGCGCGCCAGCAGGTAGGCGGTTGTCATCCCGGCGATGCCGCCGCCGACAATGCAGATATCCGCATGGGTGTTTTCGGTGAGCGGAGGTCGCGCCGGCACTTCCGCCGTCGCCATCCAGATCGAAACCATCTCTCCAGAATCGCTTGTCATTTTCCTTTGCTCCCCATTAATGATTTGCCCGGTCACCGATGAATTCGGCAGTCAAAAGGGCGATGTCGCTGATGCGCGTCCGGTTTAAGTAGTGAGGGTTCGGATCGTGAGCGGTGGCATCGTTTGGGACTCCACTCCGCAATTCATCTGCTGGTCGTGTCCACGTGCGGCTTCCGGTCATGGCTTTTGGCCATTGTCTTATTAGTACATCAGACGGACAGAAGAGTCAAAATTCTCCAGGCGCTGGCCGAGAACGATTAGGGGCAGGTTTCCCGATGGCGCGCGGCGGTTCCGGCTGCCAGATTCTTCATCCACGTGCTACGGAAAGGCTGCGCCCGGCAATAAGATCACTTCAAAAAACAGCCAAACCCCTTCATTTTTGACGCCGGAGTTGTGGCACTCACATTGCCTATAGATCAGCGGTGATTCGCGGCTCAAGAAAGCGTCGCAAGTCCAATCGTAACCTCAAACACATAAGGAGCAAATCATGCGTAAGCTATTCGTCATCATTCTGTTAATGAGTGCGATCCCGGTGACAGCCTTCGGCCAGTCGCAGAGCGAGCGGCGCGGCTGGGGTTACGCCTTCGCTGGCGTTGGCGGCACGACAGGTACGGATTCGGGGGCGCTCTTCACCGTCGGGGGCGGCGGCGAAAGGTTGCTCTATCGCGGCTTCGGCATCGGCGGCGAGATCGGCTATCTGTCATTATCGAGACGGGGTAGCGAGGGCGTCGGCGTCGGCTCGGTTGATCTGGCCTATCACTTCAACCACTCTGGCAAGGTCGCGCCATTCGTGACCGGCGGCGCGTCGGCGGCGTTCCGTAGCGACGTGGCCGCGGGCGGCGGCAACTTCGGCGGCGGCGTTCAATACTGGCCGAAAGATCATGTCGGCCTGCGCTTCGAAGTGCGCGACCATGTCTTTTCAAGCGACGCCCCGCACCTGTTCACCTTCCGCGTCGGCGTCACGTTCCGATAGTTCTTTTTAAATCATTGGCGGCCTGAGATTGACTCCCAGAGCCTGTTCCAGGTTACGCGCGGCGCAGAGCAGGCGGGCTTCGTCGAAGTGGCGACCAATCAACTGCACACCGATGGGCAGGCCCTCGCTTGATAAACCGCACGGCAGGCTGATGCCCGGCACGCCCGCCAGATTCGCGGTGATTGTGAAGATGTCCGACAAATACATGGCCAGCGGGTCGTCAGACTTCTCGCCCAACTTGAAAGCCGGCGTCGGCGCGGTCGGCGTCACAATCACATCGCATTCAGCAAAGGCGTTGCGGAAGTCTCGCTCGACGAGCGCGCGGACTTTTTGCGCCTTGCCATAATACGCATCGTAGTAACCGGCAGAAAGCGCGTAGGTGCCGAGCATGATGCGCCGCTTCACTTCGGCGCCGAAGCCCTGATCGCGCGTGCGGCTGTACATCTGCTTGAGGGTCGCGGCTTCTTCGGCGCGAAAGCCATAGCGCACACCGTCGAATCGTGCCAGGTTCGAGCTGGCCTCCGCCGTGGCGATCAGATAGTAAACCGGCACGGCGTATTTCGTGTGCGGCAGGCTCACGTCAACGATCTCTGCGTTCAGGGCTTTCAGTTTTTCGATTGCCGCTTCGACCTGCGAGCGCACCTCGGCGTTCAATCCTTCGCCGTAATATTCATGTGGCACGCCGACTCTCAGGCCGCGCACCTCGCCCGCAAGCGCCGCGACATAATCCTCTGCCGGCTGATTTGCCGAAGTCGAATCATTGGCGTCATGGCCGGCAATCACATTCAACATCTGCGCAACGTCTTCGACGCAGCTGGCGAACGGGCCGATCTGATCGAGCGATGAGCCGAAGGCGATCAAGCCATAGCGCGACACACGCCCATAAGTCGGCTTCATGCCGACGACTCCCGTAAGACTTGCCGGCTGGCGAATCGAGCCGCCGGTGTCCGAGCCCAGCGCCGCCATCGCCATGCCGGTGGCAACTGCAACCGCCGAGCCGCCCGACGAGCCGCCGGGAACGTAATCGGTATTCCAAGGGTTCTTGACCGCGCCGTGCGCCGAGTTCTCGGTTGACGAGCCCATCGCAAACTCGTCGAGGTTAGTCTTGCCGACGATGATCGCGCCGGCCTGTTCGAGCCGCTCAATGACGGTCGCCGTGTAAGGCGGCTTGTAGTCGAACAGGATGCGCGAGCCTGCGGTGGTGCGCACGTCGCGCATCACCAGGTTGTCTTTGACACCAACGACCGTTCCGGCAAGCGGCGGCAGCGTGTCGCCCTTTTGTGCCAGATCGTCAATGCGCGCCGCCCGTTCGAGCGCCGCCTCGGCAATCACCGTAACAAACGCGTTGAGCGCAGATAATTTATCGATCCGCTCAAGCGCGGCGCGACAGACGGTAACGGCAGATATTTGGCGCGCTGCAATTCCCGCTTTGAGCGATTTAATGGTCAGCTCTCTGATTTCCACAGTTTGTCCTCTGTTATTGTCCAATAACCTTCGGGACTTTGAAGTAGCCGGCTTCGGCGTCGGGCGCGTTGGCGGTGGCCGCCTGTTGACCGAGGCTGGGACGCACGACATCGTCGCGGAGCGCGTACCCTGTGTCATCTTCAGCGGTCGCGCAGTGCGACATCGGCGACACGTCGGCGGTATCTAGCTCATTGAGCTGATCGATATAACCGAGGATGGCGCTCAACTGGTCGGTGAACGAGTCGGCTTCGTCTTCAGTGAGCTCAAGCCGTGCAAGCTCGGCGATCTTCTCGACGTCCGTGCGAGTGATGGGCATACAGTCTCCAATATCAGCCAGTGATGAACCTGAAGATTATAGGAACCGCGCGCCACGCGAGCAAGGTGGGTCAGTCTCGACTTGGCGGCTGTTCGCCGGATTGGCAGCTTTGATACAATTCGGGTGCGATAGGTGAATCAACACCCTGAGAGAGCAGTCTATTGTCACAACCGCGCGACAACCGAACCCCAGACACACCGCCGCCACGACGGCGCAAGGTGACGATTATCTTTCTGTCGGTCATCGGCCTGTTGCTGATGCTGTCGCTGGTCGCGCAGTCGGGCTTCAACCTCAAGCCCTTCATCACGCCCGACACCGCCACCGAAACGCTGTTGCTTTATGGGCTCTCGACGCTCAACTTCCTCGCCTTCGTCACGGTGCTGTTCGTCCTGCTGCGCAACATCATCAAGCTGGTGCGCGAGCGCCGCGCCGGGCGATTAGGCTCGAAGTTCAAGACGCGACTCGTAGCTTACAGTATCGGGTTGTCGCTGCTGCCGGCGCTGCTGCTCTTCTTTTTCGCTTTTGGCTTGCTCAACCGCAGCCTCGACCGCTGGTTCGGCGAGCCGGCGCGGCAGATCGTTGAAGATGCGCACACCATCGAAGGCGAATATTTCAAGAAAGAAGAAGCCGAGCTGGCCAGCATCGGTCGCGCTATCGCTCGCAGCCTGTCGCTCACGTCACGCCATGACCTTAAGAGCGCCGACTTTCAGGCGCTGTTGCGCCAGGAGATGAGCGAATACAACATCGCGCTCGCCCGCGTGGTTGTGGGCACCGACCGCATGACGACAGAGGCCGGCGATAAACCGATTGAGCCTGACATCGAAGAAACGCTCACCGCCGCTGAACAACACGCGCTCACGGAGGCCGCGCCCTTCACCGGCAGCGATGATGGTGAAAGCCCTTCGGTCATCTATGTCATCGCCGGTGTCCGCGTCAGCGACCTTGCACATCAGCCGCGCCTGCTGGTCATCGCTCGCCAGTTCCCGCCCGAGCTGACGGCGCGCGTCGCCAACACCAATGAGCAGCACAGGCAGTTTCATCTCCTCAAAGACAAGATCAAGCGCATCAAGACGATCTATGTCCTACAACTGAGTGTCGTCACCCTGCTGCTGATCTTTGCCGCAAGCTGGCTGGCGCTCTACGTGGCGCGCAACATCACGGTGCCCATACAGGCGCTCGCCGAAGCCACAGACCGCGTTGCCCACGGTGATTTCTCTCACAAGGTTGACGTGCTGGCCGACGACGAACTGGCGGCGCTGGTTCGCTCGTTCAACCAGATGTCGGCACAGCTCGCCGAGAACCGCGAGCGCCTGGAGCGCGCCGCCGAAGACTTGCGGCGCACCAATCTCGCCCTCGACGACCGCCGCGTCTACATTGAAACGGTATTGGAATCGCTTTCGACGGGCGTGATTTCGACCGACGCAGCGATGGGCATTGCGACGATCAACGCGGCGGCGCTCGCCATTCTGGGATTGAAAGACAAGCCGGCCATCTCCACGCCGCTCAACCGCATGATCGGCGGGCAGCAAGGCAAAGAGCTGGCGGCGCTCTGCCGTCGCGCTCGCCGCTCGGACACGGCGCATGCCGAGATCGAGTTCAAGCGCGCGGACGGCAGCGCCCTGCACACGGCGACGACCGCCATCATGCTGCGCAGCGCCGAAGGGCCGATTGCCGGCTGGGTCGTCGTCATCGAAGACCTGACCGATTTGATTCAAGCCGAGCGCGCCGCCGCCTGGAGCGAAGTGGCGCGCCGCATGGCGCACGAGATCAAGAACCCGCTGACACCCATTCAGCTCTCGGCACAGCGCATCCTGCGCAACTACACGCGTAACGAGCGGCTGCAAACCGAAACGCATTTCGGCGCCGTCGTCCACGAAGGCACGGCCATCATCGTCCGCGAAGTGGCCGCCTTGCAGCGCATGGTTGAAGAGTTTTCGCGTTTCGCCCGCTTGCCCGAATCGCGTCCCGCCGAAGCCTCATTAAACGCTGTGGTGCGCGACGCCATCAGCCTCTACGACGACCGGCTGGACGATGTCCGCGTGAGCTGTAAGCTGGATGAGGCGCTGCCGCCACTGTGGATTGATGCGGAGCAGATGAAGCGTGTGCTGGTGAATTTGATCGATAACGCCATCGAGGCGTTGACGGCTGACGGCAATGGCAAAGGTAACGGTTCGACAAACGCTACAGGGGAAAAGCGAATCGAGATTGAAACCCGGATGCTCCGATCATCCGATGCCGTGCGCCTGACCATCGCTGACACAGGGCATGGCATTCAAGCGCGTGACCGCGACAAGTTATTCCTCCCGAAATTCTCGACGCGCAGCCGGGGCACCGGACTGGGGCTGGCCATCGTCAGCCACATCATCGCCGACCACAAAGGCCGCATCTGGGTCGAAGACCATCAACCGCGCGGCGCCCGTTTCATCATCGAGCTGCCCGCCGGCCACAACGAGTGACCCGCATTACAGCTCGCCATTCAGCACGATGTTATCAATCAACCGCGTCTTGCCGAAGAAGACCGCCATCGAGATGAGCGTTGGCCCATCGCTCGATACCACTTCAACCGGGTCGAGCCGCCGCGTATCGGTGAGGGCGACGTAATCGAGCCGCGCCAGCGGTTCGGCTTCGACCACGGCGCGGATGGCCGCCTGCAATCGCCCGGCCTCCTGCTCGCCGCCGTTGTAAAGAGTGCGCGCTTTTTCCAGGGCGCGGCGCAGAACAATCGCCGCGCGCCGCTGCTCGGTCGTCAGGTAGACGTTGCGCGACGACAGGGCCAGCCCATCTTCTTCGCGCACCACCGGCCCAACGACGATTTCGACATCCATCGCCAGGTCACGTACCATGCGCTTGATGATGATGACCTGCTGCGCATCCTTGCGCCCGAAGAAGCCGAAGTTCGGCTGCACAACGTTGAACAGTTTATTCACTACCGTCGTCACGCCGCGAAAGTGACCGGGGCGGCTTGCGCCTTCGAGCTTTTCGCTCAGCCCTTCGACCGTAACATAAGTGACAAAGCCCGACGGGTACATCTCTTCCAGCGACGGCGCGAAAATGAAGTCTACCCCTTTGGCAAAGGCCAGCTCGGCATCGCGCGCCAGGTCGCGTGGGTAACGCTCGAAGTCTTCCGAGGGGCCAAATTGCGCCGGGTTGACGAAGACTGAGGCGACGACAATGTCGCACATCTCGCGGGCGCGCGCCATCAGCGACAGGTGGCCTTCGTGCAGCGCCCCCATCGTCGGCACCAGACCGACGCGGCTGCCTTCGGCGCGCATGTCACGCGTCACCGACATCATTCGAGGTATGCGATTGATGACTTCCATAGGGATCGGGGATTGGGTGCTGGGTGATGGGTGGTAGCCTGGGAGAGCGGATGACTCTGCACCACTCTCCAACCCTAACACCTAACACCCAGCATCCATCAATTGATCGGGCCGAGCGGCGGCATCGAATAGGTCTCTTCGTCGGTGATCTCGACGACCACGCCTTCCGGCAAACGGTAACTCTCCGGGTCAGCCGGAAAGCGCCGCGCCGTTACATCATCGGCATAGCGTTTCAGCGCATCCGTGATGACGGCTCGCAGATCGGCGTACTGGCGAACGAACTTGGCGGTGTGGCCAAAGGTCAGGCCGACAAGGTCGCTGAAGACAAGAATCTGGCCGTCGCATTCCAGCCCCGCGCCGATGCCGATGGTCGGCACATGCACGCGGTCGGTGATCAGCCGCGAGATTTCTGCCGGGATGCCTTCCAGCACAATGGCGAAGACGCCGGCCCGTTCGAGCGCCAGCGCGTCTTCGATCAACTGGCGCGCCGCTTCGATGGTCTTGCCTTGCACGCGGTAGCCGCCCATGCGCAAGACCGATTGCGGCGTCAGCCCGATGTGACCCATGACCGGCACTTCGGCGTTGACGATGGCTTCGACGGCCTGAACGCGCCGCGCGCCGCCTTCGACTTTGACGGCTTCGGCGCCGCCTTCCTTGATGAAACGAATGGCCGCCTGGACAGCGCTCGCCGAGTTATCTTGATAGGTGCCGAACGGCATATCACCGATGATCAGGGCGCGCCGCACACCGCGCCGCACCGCCCGCGTCGCGTGTAACATCTCTTCGAGCGTAACCGGCAACGTCGTGTCGTAGCCGAGCACGGTCTGCGCCAGGCTGTCGCCGACAAGGATGAAGTCGAACCCCGCCTCGTCAACCAGCCGCGCCGTTGGGTAATCGTAAGCCGTCAACGCGACAATCGGCGCGCCGCCTTTGCGGGCACGAAGCTGCGGAGCGGTGATCTTCTTCGGGTTGCTTTCGGTGATATGACTCATCGGGCGGCCTCCTTGCGAACGTGACCCGCTTGCTTGTGGGATTATAGGGAGGCGGCAACGGGGATTGCAAATGTAGTAGGCAGTAGGCCGTAGGCTGTAGGCCGTTCACAGTCCCGTAGGGACGCGATGTTTATAGATACAGAGGCCGAACAGGACGAAGCCCCGGAGGGGCAATGGCATTAAGTTAAGCCAATAGCTTTTTGACATACTTGTGAAAGCGCAGGCGGTAGGCATAGCGCAGTTGCTTGTTGCGCTCCAACTGCCTTCCCGGTCGGGCTCGCGTCGGGTTCTTGCGAAACAGATGATGCAGTTCGTTAAGCACTTCATCAACCGATTGTTGGCCGACGAGCAACTGCACGACGCGCTCGACCAACGCCACATAACTTACCGCGTGATTGACTTGTGGCGTCGTCTGCGTCTG
>JBJMGU010000195.1:0-6327 GCA_045807765.1 Blastocatellia bacterium | reverse complement strand
GTGTCAATTTCGCCTCGGCGCTTTTTGCGGCGCTTGCAGTCGCGATGCTCACGCAGGTCGCCGCTGAAATGCTCTTGGGCTTGGCGACGCGCCCCGTTACGGTCGAGAAACCGAAGAAGGGCAAAGGCAAAGCAAAGAAGCCAGCCGCAAAGTCTGAGCCTATCGCCGTCGCCGCTGACGGCCTACCAAATTGGATAGCCGTCGCGCCCTGCGTGATGGCCGGGCTATTGTTTGCGTTTTCGCGGACGCTCTGGGCTTACGCGACAATTACCGAAGTTTACACATTGAATGCGCTGCTCATCGCGATCATCTTCTTCCTGATGTTTAGCTGGAGGCGGCGGATACTCGAAGAGCGCGCCACAAGCGGCAAGGCGCTGCGTAGCAGTCAAGTCGCAAGCCCACACGACCGCTGGCTGAATGCGGCGGCGTTCGCCTTTGGCCTGGCGATGGGCGTTCATCACGTCAGCGTCGCGGTGACCCTCCCGGCCTTTGCGCTGCTGGTGATGGCCACCGAAGGCTTTGGTTTCTTTGCAAGCAAACGGCTCTTGAGGGCCGCGCTGTTCGCCTTTGCGGGGCTGGCAATTTACGTTTACCTGCCGCTTGCGGCTGGCGCGAGGCCGCTGCTCAACTGGGGCGATCCGCGGTCGCTGGAAAGAGTCTGGTGGCACATCACGGGCCGGCAGTACCAGACCTTTTTCGAATTTTCGCCTGCGATTATCGGCAAACAATTCAAAGAGTTTCTTACGCTTGTCGGGCGCGAGTTCAACCCGGCTTGGATGCCGCTCGCGTTGCTGCTGGCAGTGACCGGCGCAGTTGCTCTGTTCAAGCGCGACCGCGTGCTGTTCTGGTGTTTTGTGCTGGTCATTCTATTCGACATGGCCTGGGCGCTGAATTATGAAATCGCTGAAGACAAAGACGCCTATTACTTGCCGACATTCCTGACCCTGAATCTCTTCGCAGTCAGTGGATTGGTCTGGATGGTCAATCGGCTGCGGCAATCGCAGCTATCGGTGAAACTCGCGACAACTATCACATTGATTCCGGCGCTATTGATTCCGGCGATTGCGCTGGCCAGCAACTACGGGTTTGATAATCGCCATCACTACTTCATTGCCCGCGATTACGTCGAGAACATTCTGAAGACGACTGAGCCGAACGGCATGTTATTGACCGACGATTGGCAGGTCTATTCGCCGCTGCTTTACCTGCGCGAAGTCGAAGGAGAACGCAAGGACGTTGTCGCGATTGATATCCTGCAACTGCGTCGCTCGTGGTATTACGATTACCTTGCCCGGGCTTATCCTGAAATGATGGCGGCAGCGCGCGACAAAGCAGATGCGTTTCTCGAAGACCTGCGCCACTGGGAGCAAGACCCGGAGCTATACAATCGCGACGTGACGCTCAACCAGCGGATCAATACACGCTTCTATGACATGCTTGAGGCGTTCGTTACCAATCACGGTCGCAGCGCCCCGGTCTACGTCACGTCGAACATCGCTGTAAGCACACAGGGCCAGGATCATGAATTTAGTGAATGGCTCCGAAAAACTTATGATTTCGTGCCCAGCGGTCTGGTTTTTCAAGTCGCCAACAAAGGCGGCGGCTTTATCGCCCCGCCTGAGGTTGCGCTGCAAACCCGCGGGTTGAACGATGGCTCGCTCAAGTTCGCTGATGACGACGTAGTAAAAATTAAAGTGCTGCCGATTTACAAAGTGATGCTGATGAACCGCGGTCGCTATCTTGCCGCCTATGGCCGGCACGATTTGGCGGTTGCGGCCTTCAGAGAGGCGCTGGCGCTCGATCCCGGTTATCAGGCCGCCGAGCAAGGCTTGAACGAGAGCCAGCGCGCCTTGCGAAAAAACGAGTCCGCCCAGTGACCCACTCAGCCGGTTTCTGGCGGCGGGGTGATCGCCATCTTGCTCGCGACTTTCAGCACTGTGTAAGATGATGACACGCAATCGCAGGCAGCAAAATTATGGCCGAACCGTTCGACTTTCGTAAACTTTTTGGCGCCGCCTTGTCACCCGCGGAAATCTTCCGCGAGATGTACAAACGTTTTGACGATGGCGCCCGCGCCGCGGCAATGGCGACCGTGGTCAAAACCAAAGGCTCGACGCCACAACAGGTCGGCGCCAAGATAGTCGTCTTTGAGGATGGCTCGTTTATCGGCACGGTCGGCGGCGGTTGTGTCGAGGCAGACATCTACGCCATTTGTCGCGAGACCCTGGAAACGGGCGAGATGGACGTTCACGAATTCAATCTGAACGACGATTACGCGCAAGCCGACGGCATGGTCTGCGGCGGCACGATGTTCGTTCTGATTGAACGCTGGACGTCTGAAGACGAGCGAATTTAGCTGCCGGCGGCCTCGGAAAATCTCATCAATGACACGAGCGGATGTGCTAAACTCATTTTCTATGTCCGACCAACGGGTGCTCATCGTTGACGACGAAGAAGCCGCGCGACAGGGTTTGAGCGAGCTGGTGTCGGGTTGGGGATACCAAACCGCGACGGCTGCCGATGGCCTCGAGGCCATGGAGCGGGTTGAAAACTTCTCGCCGCTGGTCGTCATCACCGACGTGATCATGCCGAAGCTCGACGGCTTCAAGCTGCTGTCGCGCCTGCGCCAGGAACACCCTGATATCGCCGTCGTCCTGCTGACCGGGCAAGGCTCTGTAGACATGGCGATTCGCTCGGTCAAAGACGAGGGCGCGTTTTATTACTTCGAGAAGCCGATAGACATGCGGCGCTTGCAACTGGTATTAAAGCGCGCCGCCGAGTTCAGCAGCGCGCGGCGCGAGAATGCGGTGTTGCGTCGACAGCTCCGACAATATGGCGCCTTCGGCGAGATGGTCGGCAACTCTGACGCAATGCGCGAAATCTACACGCTCATCGAGCAAGTAGCGCCTAGCGCTGTGTCGGTCTTCGTCACCGGCGAATCGGGCACAGGCAAAGAGATGGTGGCGCGCACGATTCACAAGTTGAGCCCTCGCTCCATGCAACCGTTCATCGCGATCAACTGCGCCGCCATGCCCGAATCGCTGATGGAGTCAGAGCTGTTCGGCCACGAGAAGGGCGCCTTTACCGGCGCAGCAGATCGGCGCATCGGTTGCTTTGAGCTTGCTAACAATGGCACGCTGCTGCTCGATGAGCTGGCCGAGATGCCTGTGCAGTTGCAGGCAAAGCTCTTGCGCGTCCTCGAAGACCGTAGCGTCCGCCGGCTGGGCGGCAGCAAGGAACTGGCCGTGGACGTGCGCGTCATCGCCGCGACTAACCAGGATCCTATCCGCGCTGTCAAGGAAGGCAGGCTGCGCGAAGACTTGCTGTACCGTTTGAACGTAATTACAATCAAGCTGCCCCCGTTGCGCGACCACCGGGATGACATCCCGCTGCTGACGCAACACATGATCGATGACTTAAGCCGGCGTCACCAAAAGACCGCGCGACTGATCTCGACCGAAGCAATGGAGTTGCTGATGGGCTATCACTGGCCCGGCAATGTTCGTGAGCTTCGCAATGTTATTGAGCGAGCGGTAGTGATATGTAATGGCGAACAGATCGAAAAACGCCATCTACCGCTCCACGTAACCGGCCAGACACCCTCACCGACTGCTGATGCCGTGATGATCCCAATCGGTATGCCGCTCGATGAAGTCGAGCGCCGTGTCATCTTGAGCACGTTGGCGCGCACCGATTACAACAAGACGCGCACGGCGGAAACCTTGCGCATCAGTCTGAAGACGCTGCACAACAAGCTCAAGGCGTACAAAGAAGCTGGAATCGAAAGGGATGAATAGGAAATGATGAATGATGAATGATGAATGATGAATTACGGAAAAGCTACTGGCTTGCTAGGGGCGCAAGCTCTGGCAGTTCATCATTCTGCATTCATCATTTCTTCCTCATCGTTAGACCAAGCAATGGATGTTGCGGCGACAGCAGGAAAACAACTGACAGAAAAAGCACGCCTCGACCGCGCCGAAGAGTCGGCACGCGCCGCGGGCTTGCCATACCTCGGCCTGCGCGGTCGCCAGATCACCCTGATTACAGCGCTGGTAGCGATGGTCGTGCTGGTTGCCACGATCATCAACATCGCCACACTCACAGCAGTCATTATCAATCGGACGCAGAAAGAGGCGGCGCAGATTTCCGAACAGATCAAGTACGCCGTTAATCAAGAGCTGGCGCACGGCGATAGCAACCCTTATGCGGCGGTCGCCAGCGAGCATTCAGACGTCCGCAGCTTGATGGACTCGACCATCGTGTCATCGCGCTCGATCTCCTACATCTACCTAACCAACGTAAGCGGGCAGATCATCACCGATGAACGCGGGCGCAACGAAGCCGCCGCCAACCGACACATGATTGGCGACATTTCCGCCGAGCGACCTGATCTGGAGAGGCTGGGCGACGAAAGCGCTTATGTACAACTGTCGCGGGTCTTCTTTGGCCCGCCGGTTTACGAGTTTCAAATCAACATTCCCGAAGATCACGCAGCAAGCTCCGGTACAGACGCAACAAAGTTAGCATCGGAATCCGGCGGCGACAGTACGACATTTCGCGGGCGGCTGCATATCGGCATATCGGCAGCCGCCCTGCGGCAAGAATTAAGATCACCGATCCGCAACAACCTGATCATCGGATTGCTGGCCATACTTGGCGCAGCAGTCGTGGCGATCAGCTCGGCGAATCTGCTGCTCCGTCCACTTAAAGCCATCGCCACTGACATTGACCGCATTGGCATGGAAGGCGAAGCCGAGGCGATTCAAGAGACCGTGCTACCGAAGGACGACGTACTGACCGGGGTGACCAGCCGGCTCCGACAGTTGAGCGAGCGGCTGGCCGGCGAGCGCAGCGAGTTAGAATTGATGCGTGGCCGCTTGCGGCAAGTCATCAGCCACCTTGAAGAGCGATTGCTGCTGATTAATCGTGACGGTCGCGTGATCCTCGCCAGCCCGGACGCCGAACAGATTCTCGGCCTCAAAAACGTGGAATTAACCGGCTTGCCGATTGATGAATCACTCGGCGCCAACCATCCGCTCGTCGAAACCGTCGAACGCGCGTTCAGCGAGCGCAAGAGCGTAGCGCGCACGACGCTCTACATCCCAGACGGCACGCGCACCCGGCAGTTGCTCACCTCTGTGCAGTACATCGAAGACGCCGGCGAGCCAGTCGGCGCGCTTATCAGCCTGCGCGATTACGAATCTTTTCAAAAATATGAATCGCAGTGGGACTTGTCGAAGAAGCTTGCAGACCTGGGGCGCATCACTTCGGGCATTGCCCACGAAGTGAAGAATCCGCTGAACGCGATGGTGATTCACCTTGAGATTCTGCGCTCGAAGATCGAGAACGGCGCCGCTGACCCACAGCCGCAGATTGAAATTCTGGATAGTGAGATCAAGCGGCTTGACCGTGTCGTGCAGACCTTTTTGAACTTCACACGGCCTCTGGAAATCAAGATGGAGCCGGTGGATGTCAACGCGGTCATCAATCAAGTGGTCGTCCTCGCGGGCATCGAGGCCGCCGAGCGCGGAGTAACAATCAGCCGCGATATGGATAGCGGCCCGCTGGTCGTCAAGGGTGACGCCGACCTGTTGAAGCAAGCGATGTTAAACGTCCTGCAAAACGGCGCGCAGGCCATGCCCGAAGGCGGGCCGCTGAAAGTCAAGACATGGCGCGGCAGCGATGGCTCGGCCTGCATTACAATCACAGACCGCGGTGTCGGCATCTCGCCAGAGGCTCGCGACCGCATCTTCAACCTCTTTTACACGACGAAAAAAGGCGGCACTGGTATCGGGCTGGCGCAAGCCTTCCGCGCCGTGCAACTCCATAATGGCACGATCCGTTTCGCCAGTGAAGTCGGCGTCGGCACGACCTTTGAGATTATTCTCCCGGCAATAAGTTGAAGAAAATGTTTGCGGGCTGCGAACGCAAAGCACGGCTCGCACATCCCAGAACGGGGTCATACGGATAGGAGCAGGTGGGATTGCCGGAGGACTTGTATGTTTTCGTCATCCCTCAAGCGCGCTATCGCAGCCACCGCTGGCGCATTGTTACTGACTGCCAGCTTCGTCATCGCCCAGAATAACCAGCCGGGCCTGAAGATTACGCGCCCGACAAACGCCGACAAACTTTACACACGCCGCACAGCGACCATTGAGCTTGACCGCGCCAGCGCCTTCCAGCGAATGCACGGCGAAGTCATGGTCACAGCGCAAGCGCAACGCCAATCACAGGCGCGGCGTCAGCGCGCCGCAGGCCACGAAGAGATTAACGCCTTCGCAAGAAAATCACAGGTTCCGAGTGCCCCGGCGCTTCAGAGCTTTG
>JBJMGU010000194.1:0-33748 GCA_045807765.1 Blastocatellia bacterium | reverse complement strand
TTGGCTAGTGTCAAACAGAAGCCGCTCGTCCTGGTGATTCTTGATGGCTTCGGGTATTCGCCGAAGCGCGAGGGCAACGCGATTGCGCTCGCCCGCACGCCGCACTTTGACGAGTGGTTTGCGAATTATCCGAATACGCTCATTGAAACATCGGGCGAAGCCGTCGGCGTTGCCGCGGGGCAGATGGGCAACAGCGAGGTCGGTCATCTCAACATCGGCGCCGGACGCATCGTCCGCATGGACATCTCGCGCATCGATCACACCATCGAGACCGGCGAGTTCTTCGAGAACACCGAGCTGGTCGCGGCAATGGAGCATGTCAAGAATCAAGCGTCGGCGCTCCACTTGATGGGTCTGGTGTCGCACGGCGGCGTCCATTCGTGGGACGAGCATATCTATGCCTTGCTGCGCATGGCCAAAGAGCGACAGGTCGAGCGCGTCTACGTTCACGCTTTTCTGGATGGCCGCGACACCGCGCCGGATTCGGGCGTGGGCTACGTCGCCGACTTGATCAAGCGCATGCAAAGCTACGGCGTTGGGCGCGTCGCTTCGGTTGTCGGGCGTTACTACGCGATGGATCGCGACAAGCGCTGGGAGCGCGTCGAGCAGGCGTATCGCCTGCTGCGTTACGGTGTGGGCCGCCCAAGCCATGACCCTTTGCAGGCGATTCGCGAGTCTTACGGCGAAGGCGTCTCCGACGAGTTCGTCAAGCCGATTGTGATTGTCGGAGATGATGAAAAGCCGGTGGCGACCGTTAATGATGGCGACAGCCTGATCTTCTTCAACTTTCGCGCCGACCGGGCGCGCGAGATCACGCGGGCGTTCACTGAAGAAGACTTCCCATTCTTTGATCGCGGCCCGCGACCGGGCATCCGCTTCACTTGTCTGACGCAGTACGACCGCACCTTCGCGCTGCCGGTCGCCTTCGGCCCCGAGTTTCATGAAGAGATACTGGCCGATGTGATGGCCGCCGCCGGCTTGAAGAATCTGCGCATCGCCGAGACGGAAAAGTACGCGCACGTCACCTTCTTCTTCAACGGCGGCGTCGAGAAAGAATATCCCGGCGAGAAGCGCATCCTGATCCCTTCGCCAAAGGTCGCGACCTATGACTTGCAGCCGGAGATGAGCGCCGACACGCTGACCGATCAAGTCGTTGAGCAGATCGATAGCGGTGAATTCGACGTGGTGATTATGAACTACGCCAACCCGGATATGGTCGGGCACACCGGCAACCTCGAAGCGACGATCAAGGCCATCGAAACGATTGACCGCGACCTGGGCCGCGTCGTCGAAACGGTGCAGGCCAGAGGCGGCGCGGTGATGATTACCGCCGATCATGGAAACGCCGAGCAGATGATTGACCCGGTGACCGGACGTATCTTCACGGCGCACACGACCAATCCCGTGCCGCTGATTCTCATCAGCGATTATCGAGGTCAATTGCGCGCGGGCGGTGCGCTCCGAGACATTGCGCCGACCATGCTCGGCCTGCTTGGATTGCCGCAGCCGACACAGATGACCGGCACAGATTTGCGCCTCGACAGTTAGCGGTTGCTGTTGAACCTGAATGGAGGTTTGAGTCATGTCAGCATCAGAGTTAACGCCCGAATTAGCAAAAGAGATTCTCGCCGCCGCCGCCGCGCGCGGCATTACGGTCAAAGAGCTTCTTGAGTCTGTGGTCAAGGAGCAGCAAGATGATTCGCCATCTGCATCGAAGACCGCAATAGACGAAGAGCATTTTCAACTCACGGCAACGCCCGAAGAGTGGAGTCAGGCTTTGCATGAGTGGGCCGACGGTCACACGAGCACCGCGCCACCTCTATCGGATTATGCGATCAGCCGCGAAAGTATCTACACGAGAGAAGATGAAATGTTATGAGTTATCTTGTAGATACTAACTTGCTCTTACGTCTGGCTGAACCTAAACATGCGACTTACAGCAGCGTATTAGCTGCTTTAGACATGCTTCGCAATAACGGGGAAATTCTCCATGTTGTTCCACAAAACCTCATTGAGTTTTGGGCAGTGGCGACGCGGCCACCGATCAGCAATGGTCTGGGAATGACTATCGAGGAAGCCGCAAACGAATTAACAAAACTGAAAAGTCTCTTCGAGCTACTGTTAGATAGGGCAGCGATCTTTTCGGAATGGGAAAAGCTGGTCACACAGCATCAAGTGCGTGGCAAGCAAGCGCACGATGCGCGCATTGTCGCGGCGATGAAGGTTCATGGCGTGACGCAATTGCTGACGTTCAACACGGATGATTTTAAGCGCTATGCGGACATCACGGCGGTTCATCCCTCGAACGTCGCAGCGCCGTAGCATATCTCACTGACAATAGGAAAAGCATGAAAGTTGGACTCGTAGGATTCGCAGGGTCGGGAAAGACGACCATCTTTAACACGCTCACAGGGCTGGCGGCAGAAGTCGGCGGCTACGGCGCGAAAGAGAAAGCCAATGTCGGCGTCATCAAAGTCCCCGACCACAGGGTTGACGCCCTGGCCAACCTCTTCAACCCGAAAAAGAAGACGTTTGCCGAAATCAGCTTCGTTGACGTCGCCGGGCCGCCGACCGAAAGCGGCGAGCGCTCAGAGGGCGGGCTTGACCCGAAGCTCGTGCAGCATATGCGCGACGTAGACGCCCTGGTTCATGTCGTGCGCGGCTTCGATAATCCCATGCTCTTGCAGGATGCTGACCCGCTGCGCGACATCCGCGGCTTTGACGACGAGCTGATGCTGACCGATCTGGTGCAGATCGAGAATCGCATCCAGCGGCTCAAGAAAGAGAAGGGCAAAGAGCGCGAGGCCGAGCTGATGGAGCAGCTCAAGGCGGCGCTCGAAGACGAGCGCCCGCTGCGCGACCTGGAGCTTGCGCACGAAGACCTGACGCTCGTCGCCGGCTTCCGCTTCTTGAGCCTGAAGCCGCTGCTGCTGCTGTTGAACGTGGACGAAACCAACGCCGCGGGCGAGGTGCCGCCGGGCGTCGTCGAAGTCGCCAGCGCCAAGCGGCTCAGCGTCATCGCCATGGCCGGCAAGGTCGAGATGGAGATTGCGCAGCTCGACGCGGAAGAACAGCGCGAGTTTTTAAGCGACCTCGGCATCAAGGAGCCGGCGCGCGACCGCTTCATTCGCGCCGCCTATGCGCTGCTCGACCTGATCAGCTTCCTGACTGCCGGCGAAGACGAATGCCGCGCCTGGTCAATCAAACGCGGCACGCATGCCCAGAAGGCCGCCGGCACGATTCATTCCGACATCGAGCGCGGCTTCATCCGCGGCGAGGTCGTGCGCTTTGAAGACCTGATCGCGCTGGGCAGCGAGGCGAAGTGCCGCGAACAGGGCAAGCTGCGGCTCGAAGGCAAAGAGTATGTCGTGCAGGACGGCGACGTCGTCCACTTCCGCTTCAACGTGTGAGGAGGCAGGAAGCCGGAGGCAGCTCTAAGACTGCGGATCGAGTTCATCACAATCATTCTATAACTGGGTTCTCGTTTGAAATGACATCAAATAATCACCCTCAATCAGCAAACAAACTGCCTCCGGCTTCCTGCTTACTGCCTGCTGACCGGCGTGTCATCCTTTTCGACATCGATGGCACATTGATCCGCGCTGTGCGCCGGCCTGAGTATCGCGGTCGCATCCGGCAGATGTTGATCGATCAATTCGGCACCTGCGGGCGCATCAGTGAAGTTGATTTCGGCGGCAAGACCGATCTGGCCATCTATCGCGAAGCGCTCGAATGCGAGGGCTTCACCGCAGAGCATATCCGCGAGCGGCTGCCACGGCTCGAAGCGACGATGGTCGAAATCCTTGAAGAGATGGCGGCGACCGGCGAAGTCTTTCGCCTCTGCAAAGGGGTTGGCCCGCTGCTTGAAGCGCTCGCCGGGGATGCGCGATTTGTGACGAGCTTGCTGACCGGCAATGTCGAGAAGCTGGCCGAGGCGAAGCTGCGCACCGTCGGCATCTGGTCATACTTCAAAGGGCGCGGCGCCTTCGGCAGCGACGCCGAGGAGCGCGACCACCTGCCGGAGATTGCGGCGGCGCGCATCCAAGAACATTTCGGCGTGGCACTTGCGCCCGAACGCTTTGTGATCGTCGGCGACACGCCGCGCGACATCAAATGTGCCCGGCACTTTGGCGCGCGGGTGGTGGCCGTCGCCTCAGGGTTTAACTCGCTCAATCAACTTGCCGCGCACCGCCCTGATGCGCTGCTTGCGGACTTGAGCGACACTCAGGCGGTCGTCCGCCTGCTCGATGAGATTTGAAGGACAAGCCACAGGTCGCG
This sequence comes from Blastocatellia bacterium, assembly GCA_045807765.1. GTDB lineage: Bacteria > Acidobacteriota > Blastocatellia > UBA7656 > UBA7656 > DATENM01. Next base: position 29,470 of record JBJMGU010000194.1, on the reverse strand, counting down.
ACGCCGTGGAGCGATTTTGAGATCGTCAAGTAAATGATCGTTGTATTTGTCAGCCGCAGGCTGATAAAATCTTTAACGGCTGGCGGAATCCTCTCCGACCTCAGACAGACCAGCAAGCACCAGCCACTTCAGCACAGCCCGAGATCAGTGGAATGTCGGACAGCGGGCGTGCGTCCCTCAACCGGGATTAACGAGCCAATGGGACAGGTTTAGCAGTTAAGGAGTGCAATCATGAAGTTCAGAACTAAAGTGTCCGGGCGCTTTGTCGCCACGGCGCTCGTGTGGATGCTGTTGGCCGGGCCGGCGGCAGTCCTGGCGCGCGACAGCGAAAAGAAGAACGACGACGCGAAACCCGCGCCGATCAAGAAAACCGAGCCGCTTAAAGACAAAGAGAATCCGGAACTTATCGGCAAGCGCGACATCAACAAGGGCAGCCTCGACTTTTATTCCAACGACAAAGAAGTGGCGCTCGGTCGCCAGTTAGCCGCCGAGATTGACCGCGAAGCGAAGTTCATCAACGACCCGGTCATCGGCGAATATATCAACCGCGTTGGCCAGAACATCGTTCTGCATTCGGACGCCAAGATTCCGTTTACCATCAAGGTCATCGATTCGGCGGACGTCAATGCGTTCGCGCTGCCGGGCGGTTTCCTCTACGTCAACAGCGGCTTGATTCTGGCCGCCGACAACGAATCAGAGATTGCCGGTGTGATGGCGCACGAGATCGCCCACGTCGCGGCGCGGCACGGCGTCGAGCAGGCATCAAAGGGCCGCCTGTTTCAATACCTATCGATCCCGCTGATCTTCGTCGGCGGGCCACTCGGCGCGATTGCCCAGAATGCCGTCAACATCCTGGTGCCGCTGTCATTTCTGAAGTTCAGCCGCGGCGCTGAAGAAGAGGCCGACCTCCTCGGCTTGCAATATATGTGGGCGTCGGGCTATGACCCGACCTCGATGCTGAGCTTCTTTGAAAAACTGAAGACCAAAGAGAAGAAGAAGCCCGGCACGCTTGAAAAGATCTTCAGCACACACCCGGCGACCGGCGACCGCATTCAGAAAGCCCACCAGATGCTGGTGCGTTTCCCCGACCGCGACGAGTACACGATCTCGACCTCTGAGTTCAACGACGTCAAGGCGAAGCTGCTGGCGATTACCAATCAGGCCAAGCTCAACGGCGACGGCAGCCCGACCCTGCGCCACAAGCCGACGCTCAAGCGCAACGACGGCGACCAGCCTAACGCAGAGCCGAAGGACAAGCCGACGCTCAGGCGCAAGCCCGACAGCGGCAATTAAGACGACGCGGCGAGGCGGCGACGCGGCGACACGGCGAGAGAAGATAATGACGCGGCGACAGGGTGATGGAACAACATCAATCCTTGTTGCCGCGTTTCCTTCTCCGTGTCACCGCGTCGCCGCCTCGCCGCCTCAATGCGTCGCGCATTTCCTCGTTCCTTGACCATCACGCCTGCCGTGTGTTACCAATAGCCCTCCGCGCATCTTCAATAGGCGGATGCGGCAAGCGCGCCGCTTATACTTCTTCGCTATCGCCCTCAGGAGGAAACACATGCGCCGTGCCCTCGGCCTTTTGGTCTTTGCATTTATACTCATTACTGCGGGCCGCCTGGCGCTTACCGTGGCCCGGACGACGAGCCCCAAGCGTGCGACAGATCAAGTGCAGGCCGGCGGGCCGCATCAGATCACCATCACCTCCATCGGCCCCGATCAGGCGACCATTGATCGCACGAAAAACGATCTGCTCAAAAACTCTCTGGTGACGACACGCTTGAAGAGCGCCCGGCATCGTATCGTGAATTTCGAGTTTATTGAGCCCGACCCGAAGGCGAGCGATAAGACCGAAGCGCCGACACAGTACCGCGCACAGATTTTCGATTACAGCAACAACAAAGCCTACGTCGCCATCGGCAACTTCAAAGACGCGCGCCTACAGCTCAGCGAAACCCAGCAACAGCCGAATGTCAGCGAAGAGGAATTCGCTGAGTCGGTCAACCTGCTCTCGCGCGACAAACAATTCGGCGCGGCGCTGCGCAATCACCAGCTTGAGCCTTACCGCCCGATGCCGCCGCTGGTGGCGCTGGATCAGCCCGTCGGCAAGGTCGAGCGCACCCTCACGGTCGGGTTGATGCCCGCCGACGGCAAGCACGGCAACGAAGTCGTCGGCGTCAACTTGATTCGCCAGACGGTAGTGCGGTACGCCGGGGGCGCGCCGCCGACGTCGAGCGCCGCCGACATCAACTGCGGCGTGTCGAGCTCCGGACAGGGAACGACCAGCCACGGCACGGCAGGCCAGTACGATGTGATCATCTCGCGCAATGGTGTGGAATTCTGGCGCTTCACCTGTATTCGCCCCTCCGCGTCGTCGGGCACCAACGCTTCGGGCATTGACCTGAAGAACATCAAATACCGCGGCAAGCTGGTCTTGAAAGAGGCGCACGCGCCGATCCTCAACGTGCAGTACGAGCGCAATCTCTGCGGCCCTTATCGCGATTGGTCATACTCGGAGGGCTATTTCGATGCCGTCGGCACGGACGTGCCGGGAACCAACGGCGGCATCCGCATGTGTACGGCGGCGCCGCAGACGATTCTTGAAAACGGCACCGACACCGGCAGCTTCAAAGGCGTCGCCATCTGGGACCGCGAAGACGTTACGCTGGTGAGTGAGCTGAACGCCGGCTGGTATCGTTACATCAGCAAATGGGTCTTCCGTGATTCGGGGGTGATCGAGCCGCGCTTCGGCTTCACGGCGACCTCCAACAGTTGCGTCTGCCATAACCACGTGCATCACGTCTACTGGCGGCTCGACTTTGACCTCAACACAGACATCAACAACGGCGTCTTTGAAAGCCGCAAGGACGTGCTGAAGCCCATCGATACGGAAGCGATGGTGCAGCGCGTCCAGGGTGAAGATCAGTTTTTCGTCGTGCGCAACCTGATCAGCGGCGAATCGGCAACCATCTTTCCCGGCCCAAAAGACGGCAACTATGACAAGTACGGCAAAGGCGACCTCTGGTTCCTGAAGTACAAGTCGAACGAGATTGACGACGGCAACGGCGTCGGCACCTCGATCAATATTGCGCCGTTTGTCAGCGGCGAAAGCCTGAACAGCACAGACGTGGTCGTCTGGTACGCCGGTCACTGGGTACACGACCATTTCGACATACCGCCATCGGACGCCGAGGGGCCGGAAATACTCGGGCCTGAGATCGTCTTGCAGGGGTACTGAAACAAGCGGCGAGCGTGGCGCAGTCTGTCAGATCGCGCAAGGACGATGGCAGGGTGAACGAGAAGATTGTTGATAGAGAGACGCTGATTGCCGCGCGCCGCGAGTGGCGCGAGCGCGGTCAACAGGTGGTCTTCACCAATGGCTGTTTCGACCTGCTACACCCGGGCCATGTGCGTTACCTGGCGGCGGCGCGGGGGCTCGGCGATGCGCTCGTCGTGGCGCTCAATAGCGATGCCTCGGTGCGGCGCTTGAAAGGCGCTGGCCGACCGATTCTTAACCAGGACGAGCGCGCCGAAGTGATGGCGGCGCTTGAATCGGTTGACTGGGTAACCGTCTTTGATGAAGACACGCCGCGCGAGCTGATCGCCGACGTGCTTCCCGATGTGCTGGTCAAAGGCGGCGACTGGCCTCTTGAAGCAATCGTCGGGCGCGAAGAAGTCGAAGCCGCCGGCGGTCGCGTTCTTGCCATGCCCTACCTCGAAGGCGCTTCGACCACCGACATCATCGAGCGCATCCGTAAAGCACAACCCGCTTCTCAGGATTGAGAACAAAAGCTAGCCACCAGGACACCAAGACACGAAGGAAGCCCAGAGGTCCCTTTGTATGATCTTGGTGTCTTGGTGTCCTGGTGGCTCATCGGTGCAAGAATTTGACGCCGCCGCGAGCCCTCTTGTATGTTGATCGTCAAGGCACAACCATGAAGCACATCATCGTCGGCACCGCCGGCCACATCGATCACGGGAAGACGGCGCTGGTCAAAGCTCTCACAGGCATTGACGCCGACCGTCTCAAGGAAGAGAAAGCCCGCGGCATCACCATTGACATCGGCTTTGCCGACCTGGCAGTTGGCGATTATCGCTTCGGCTTTGTTGACGTGCCCGGCCACGAGCGCTTCGTCAAGAATATGCTGGCCGGCGCCCACGGTCTCGATCTGGTGATGCTGGTCGTCGCCGCCGACGAATCGATCATGCCGCAGACCCGCGAGCATTTCGACATCTGCCGCTTGCTGCGCGTCAAGGCTGGGCTCGTCGCGCTGACCAAAGCCGATCTGGTTGATGAAGAGTTGCTGGAGCTGGCACACGCCGAGGTCGAAGACTTCGTCAAAGCATCGTTTCTCGAAGCCGCGCCGATCATCCCGGTCAGCTCGCGCACCGGCGCAGGCATCGAAGAGCTGAAGCAGGCGCTCGTTACGCTTGCTGCCGGCATTCAGCCGAAGAACACCGCCGCTGTGCCGCGCTTGCCTGTGGATCGCGCTTTCTCAATCAAAGGCTTCGGCACGGTCGTCACTGGGACGCTGATCGCCGGCGAGTTGAAGACCGGCGACGATGTCGAAGTCTTGCCCGTCGGCGTCCGCACGCGCATCCGCAACGTTCAGGTTCACGGCCACGACACCGAGCGGGCGCTGGCCGGTCAGCGCACTGCCATCAACCTGCAAGGCATCGCCCTGGAGCAAGCCGAGCGCGGCAGCGTGCTGGCGCCCGCCGGTCGTTTGCAAGCGACCTCGATGATCGATGCGCGGTTAGATTTATTGTCGAGCGCGCCGCGTCCGCTGCTCCAGCGCGCCCGCGTCCGCCTGCACCACGGCACGGTCGAAGTCATGGCCCGCCTGGTCATCTTGCAAGCGCCGGACGAACAGAGCGGTGTCATCGAACCGGGTGACAGTCGCATCGTCCAGCTCCGTTTGGAAGAAGCCATCACGGCGCTTCCCGCGGACCGCTTCATCATTCGCAGCTATTCGCCGCAGATCACCATCGGCGGCGGCATCGTCATCGATGCATTGCCTGAAAAACATCGCCTGCGCGACCGCGCCGCACACGTCTGGCTCGAACGCCTGGAGCAGGCCGACACGGTAGAGCGCGCGGCGCTGTTCATCGAGATGGCCGGGCCGCGCGCCATGAGCGCTGCCGAGCTGGCCGCCCGCACCGGCGCGACCGACGCGCAGATCAACGAGTTTGCTGCCGCGTTGATTCAAGCGAGTAGGGTAATGGAAATCACCAGCGCGCCACTCGTGCTGCTGGCGGCTGAAAGCTACAAGGAGCTGGCGGCGCGCGTACTGACGGTGCTTGCCGAGCATCACCGGCGCGAGCCGCTGTCGCTCGGCATCAGCCGCGAAGAGGTGCGCGAGCGCCTCTTCAGCGCCTCGCGGCCCGAAGCCTTTCGCGCTGTCATCGCGCGGCTGACCGAAGAGGGAAAGATTGCCGCCGAGCGCGAGACGCTGCGCTTGCCGTCGCACAAACCCGCATTGTCAGGCGCCGATATGATCGCCAAACAGGCTTTGGAAGCCGCTTTCAAGACAGCGGGCTGGCAGGCGCCGACGCTCGAAGAGGCGGCGGCGAGCGCCGGCGTCAAGCTCGATATGGCGCGCAAGCTGCTGACCTTGCTTGCCGCCGAGCAACGCATCGTGCGCATCGGCGATTTCGTCTTTCACCGCGAAGCCATTGACGAGCTGAAATCACGAGTGCAGGCGCAGAAGGCCCGCAGCTCGAAGATAGACGTGGCGGTCTTTAAAGAGATCACCGGCGGCCTGACGCGCAAGTACGCCATCCCCTTGCTCGAATTTCTCGACCGCGAACGCATCACCCGTAGAATCGGCAACGAGCGCGAAATCCTCTGACTTGATGGCCGCCCGCTGCCTCTTTGCGTTATATGTGGCGCAAGCGGCTAGCTTGCGCATTGTCTCGCGCAAGCTAACCGCCTTGCGCCACACAGGAGGATAACCATGCGCTTTTTACCACCAGCGAAACCCCACTTGTCGGTCATGGCCATCGGGCTGTGCGCCGCCGTCGCCGTCGCGGCGCAGCAGCGCGCCAGTAGCGAGGGCTTGCTTGAGCGCGCCTTCAGCGGCAAAGCGCGCGTCATTGAACTATCGCACGATCTGGGCACCAGTACGCCGACCTTCGGCGGCGAGCGCGACGCCTTTCGCTACGAGCGGCTGAGCGAAGTCGAGCGCGACGGCTATGCGTCGGGAGCCGTCCGCCTGCCCGAACATTTCGGCACCCATGTCGATTCACCGGGCCATTTCATCAAAGGCGGGGCGACGATTGACCGCATCGATGTGCGCCGCTTCATCGCTCCCGCCGTGGTGATAGACATTCGCAAGCAGGCGCAAGCGGACGCCGATTATCGTTTGACGGTTGCAGACATTCAGAATTGGGAACGCGCGGGCCGCATCCCTGACGGCGCGGCGGTCTTGTTGTTGACCGGCTGGGATGCGCGCTATAGCGACTGGCAGCAATACCGCAATCCAGACAAGGCGGGCGTGCTGCACTTTCCGGGTTATTCCGAAGAGGCGATCAAGTATCTCGTCGGCTCGCGGCGCATCAATGCGCTCGGCATAGACACGTTGTCGATAGATTATGGCGCATCAAAAGATTTTGCCGGCCATAAGCTGTCGCACGCCGCCGGGCTTTATCACATCGAGAACTTGACTCGCCTCGACCAGTTGCCGGCACGCGGGGCGGCCATCTTCGTTGGCCCGCTGGCGATCACGAATGGCTCCGGCAGCCCGGCGCGTGTGCTCGCCATCGTTCCATAGAGCGGCGCGGCGGCGCGATGAAGGTTGGCTTGAGCAATCGTTCTCGCTTCGCTTGCGTGCGGCCCTTGCCTCATTGTTGCGTCACTGCGTCACCCGCGGCGATTCGCGCGAAGACGGCGCAGCTATGTGGTTGAAGAACGAACTCATCGCCTGCCGCCAGGGTTGGCGCGATTGCCGAACCCGGCCCGGCCCACTCCGCATCGGCAGAATCGAGCTGCTTTTCCCATTGCCCTGCCGGCCAGTCAGCCGCGACCGGCGCAGGCTCGGCTGCAAAATTCATCACCGCGATGATCTCGCTTTCGGCATTCCAGCGGCGCAGCATCAACAGCCGCTTGCTCAACACCCGCGCTTCGAGATTCGCTTTATCAAGTGTTGCCAGCGCCGGCGTCGTTTTGCGTAGCCGCAGCAGCGCCGTGTAGAAAGCCAGCATCGCTTGCTGCTGTCCGTGGCGGCGGCTCTCCCAATTGAGGATTGACGCCTGAAAGGTCTTCAAGCTCTGCGGGTCGGGCGGCTCGCCGGCCCATTTGAAGGCCGCGAATTCGGCCTTGCGACCCTGCCGCACCGCCGCCACTAGCGCTTCATCCTGGTGGCTGATGAAGTAGAGAAACGGCGCTTGCTCGCCATACTCTTCGCCCATAAACATAAGCGGCACGTAGGGCGACAAGAACACGGCGCAGGCTGCCAGCTTCTGTGCTTCAAATGAGACCAGCGCCGACAACCGCTCGCCGAGCATGCGGTTGCCGATCTGATCGTGGTTGGTCGAGAAAACGACCAACCGCCGCCCCGGCAAGTCTTTCGACGAGCTTCCATGCAAGCGCTTCCGATACGGCGAATATTCCCACGAGTACACAAAGCCTTCGCGGTAGGCTTTCGCCAGATGCTCGATCTGCCCGAAGTCTTCGTAGTAGCCATGATGCTCGCCAGTCAGCAGCGTGCGCAGTGAATGATGAAAGTCGTCGCACCATTGCGCGTCCATGCCATAGCCGCCGGCCTCGCTTGCCGCTGTCACCCTTCTGTCGTTCAGGTCACTCTCGGCAATCAGGTGATGCGTCTTGCCTAATCTCTCAGAGCAGGCCGCAACCGCCTCGGCGAGTTCTTCTAGAAAGTGTTTGGCCCCATGATCGAGGATTGCATGGGTGGCGTCGAGCCGCAGCCCGTCCAGATGATAATGCTCCAACCAGTGCAGCGCGTTATTGATGAAGTAGTCGCGCACGCCGAAGCTGTAAGGGCCATCGAAGTTGATGGCATTTCCCCAGGGCGTCTGGTAGGTGTCGGTGAAGTAGGGCGCAAAGCATGAGAGGTAATTGCCTTCCGGCCCGATGTGGTTATAGACCACGTCGAGAATCACCGCCAGCCCCGCGCGGTGGCAGGCATTGACCAACCGTTTGAGCCCTTCGGGGCCGCCATAAGAGTTCTGCGCCGCATAGGGGTAGGCGCCATCGTAGCCCCAGTTACGCTGGCCGGGAAACTGCGCCACCGGCATGATCTCAAGCGCGGTGACGCCGAGGCGCTTCAGGTCGTCGAGGCGTGAGATGATCGCCGCAAAGGTGCCTTCCGGTGTGAAGGTGCCGACGTGCAACTCATAGATAACCAGTTCTTCAAGCTTTACGTTTTGCCAGCCGCCGTCTTGCCATTCAAAGGCGCGGTGGTCAATGACCGCCGAAGGCTGATGCACGCCTTCGGGCTGATAGTGTGAAGCCGGGTCGGGCCGCTCGTCGCGGTCAAGCTGGTATAGGTAGAGCGTGCCGGGTTCGACCGTTTCCGCCGTCGCCTGCCAGTAGCCATAATCATCCTTGCTCATCGGAATCACTCGCGGCTGTGGGCTGACAATTTTGAGGGCGACCTGATTCAACTGTGGCCCCCAGACGACGAAATGACACCTGCCGTTGCCGAGATAAGTCGTTCCTGGTTTCATAGGGTTCATCATTGTTTGAATGGGTCAATTATTGCCCTCTGCTTGTGCAATAATGTCCACTGCTTTACAAGGGCATTTACCACTTGCTCAGGCAAACCTCTAGCTTGATCGGCGGTGATCTGGTCAGTAAGAAGACCCATTAATCCTTTTCCCGCCGCCAACTCGAACAATTGCGATCTATAAACGCGGTACTTTGCTAATGCAGGTTAGCTTCTGCTTAGTCTGGTGCTGTCTGGTGCGCTTGCATAAAGATCAGCTCCTCCCAATTATTGGGATTTAGCAAAAGCTATTCCTCAGCTTGACGGGACGCAAGTTGACCCCATATTCTATCAAGCCGTTTGCAGGTAACGGCCCTAAGGACGCTAGTATGGCAACCATGCAGAAACCGAATAGATTCGGGAAGGTGTCTATAGAGCCGTCTGATCTAAGCGCCACGCTGGAGCCGGCTGTCGCCGAGACGCAATCACCCGACCTCATGAAAGAAGCCACTGTCACGCAACCTCGCAATAGTCCCATCGAAGAGATCGAGCAGTTTTTCGACCTGGCTATTGATGAACTGGTTGCCCTGCGGACACGCGCCGAAGCCGACGCCATCGAGCGCGCCGCCGACCTGATTTTGGCAAGCGAGGCGCGCGGCGGACGCGTCCATGTCACAGGCATCGGCAAAAGCGAGCATATCGCCCGCTACGTTGCCGCCCTGCTCTCTAGCACCGGCACGCCGGCTTACTTCCTGCACGCCACCGAATGCGTTCACGGCTCGGTCGGTCAGGTCTGCGCCGACGACATCACCATCGCCATCTCTAACAGCGGCACGACGCCTGAGCTGCTGCATGCGCTCGACGTGCTGCGCGGCTCGGCGACCAAAGTGATTGCGGTGACGGGCGACGTGAATTCGACGCTGGCGCGTATGGCGGACGTGCTGTTGTATGCAGGGGTGGAAAATGAAGGTGGCGCGCTGAACATCGTTCCGCGCGCCAGCATTCTGGCGAAGATTTATGTGCTGTGCGCGCTGTCGGTCGCCCTGGAAGCGCACAAAGAACTGACTCGCGAGCAATACGCGCGCTGGCATCCGGGCGGTGCGCTCGGCAGGCTGGCGCGCGGCGAATGAGCCGCTACGGTTAACGCCTGCCTGAGTTCAACAGGCGCAGCACGGCGAGGAATATATTGAACGCGTCGAGGTAGATGGCCAGCGCCGCCGCGACATATTCGCTGGTCGGATAACGCCGCATGATGTTCGACGTATCGTATAGCACGTATCCCGAAAACAGCAGCAGCGCTCCAACCGCCAGCGCAAAGCCGATGCCGAGCGAGCCGACGACGAGATAATTCATCAACCCGCCCAACACGATGACGATCAGGCCGACCGTCAGCATCCCGCGAAGGAAACTGAAATCACGCCGCGTCAAAAAGACATAGGCCGTCAGGCCGCCGAAAATGCCGACCGTCAACAGCCCGGACTGGGTGATCGAAGCGGGATTGGTCCTGCTGATGACGAAAAGCACCGGCGAGATGACAACGCCGGTCAGCGTCGTGAAGCCGAAAAGCGCCACCAGATTAATTCCCGGCTTGTGGCGCACCGCCTGTGCCGCATAGATGCCGCCGATCATCACCAAGAACATGACGAGCGGGTAGCGCGCCGCCGCCATCATCAGCGGCGGAAAGTTGTAGCCGACGAAGACACCGCCGATGGCGAATAGCGTCGCCGCAAAAAACAGCGCATAGACTTTGCGAATGAAGGCGACGCGCTCGGCGACGCTGGTTTCGCTGGCCGTCAGCGGGCGTGACTCTGTATGACCATTCGCTGCCCAGGCACCGTTTGTTGAATACTGCGAACCTTGACGGTCAAAATCGCTCATTGCAATCTCCTCTTCGAAATCGATCTTTAGGATTGGCGCATGGCTTTCTACAACCCTCGGATGTCATCCATTATAACACAGATGCCGCGCCTGCAATCTGCGCCGGTTAACTGACGCTTACGGTCTGTTGCCGCGCGTGATAATGATCTGCGCCGGCATCATCACGCGGCCCGCGTCGTAGTATGGCTGCAAGCGCTCGGTGACTTGCTGGGTGACCTGCGTTAATTCATCAGGCATCAGCCGCGCGACTTTGGCACGCAGCGAATCGCTGATCTCCGAGCGCAACTGCCAGAACTCTGCGGGCGCGAGCACCGCTTCGATGTGAAAATCAACCACCTGCTCCTTGACGTTAACGGCGCCCGCCTGCTTGAGCAGTCCGGCGAGCTTACCCGGCTCACTGAATCGAAAAGCGCCCGGCGCGTCCGGCTCTTCGGGCGGCGACGCAATGTAGGCCGCCAATACGTCTGTGATGATGCTGAAGAAAGGATTCGCCGCTTGCCCGGCCCAGACCGCGAGCGCAAGGGTGCCGCCGGGCTTCAGGATGCGGAGCATTTCTCTGAGTGACGCAAGCGTGTCATCAAAGAACATCGCGCCGAGCCGCGACACCACGGCGTCAAATGTTTCGTCGGCGAAGGGCAAGTGGTCAGCGGCGCACTGCTTGAATTCGATGTTCACAATCCCCGACTGCTCAGCCCGGCGCGCGGCGGCGGCAACCATTTCGGCGACCGCGTCGGTGCAAACGACGCGGCCTCGCGGCGCGACCAGCCGGGCAATCTCAAGCGCCGGCTCGCCGGTGCCGCCGGCAATGTCTAGCACTTGCTGGCCGCCGGCGATGCGAGCCGCCTGAATCAATGCCGCGCTGATGGGCGCGAACAACTGTCGCACGGTGGCCGCATGTTTTTCCCAGTAAGGCGCCGACTCGCGCCACTCGGCGATGATGTTGCGGTCTTCAGGCATGGCCTGATTATAACCCATCAGGCCGCCGCGCCGCGCAACGTAGGTTGATGGAGAACGGGCAAGAAAAAACCCGCTTCAAAGCTCCCCCCAGATGCCATTGAAGCGGGTTGGCGTCTCGTCGAAAAAACTGGCAGACGAGACAACTTGAAAAACTTTTTATGACCTTCGCGCCGGCCTCTTAAATTTCAGCCAGCTACTGAAATTCCCTTATCTGCCGCTCCCTTCGCTATGATTGCAAGCACGTCAGGCCATAGGGCAACGGGCGTGCCATTCGTGCGGCGCATCATTGCTGGTCGGAAGTTAATGAAAATGGAAAGCTTTAGGGCAAACGGGGAATAGAGGGATAGACAGGAAAGTACGAAATTATGACGGCGCGTATGAATTAAAAACGAGCTTGGCTATCAAACGGCTTCGCCATCGTACCTCTTGAATACGAGCGCCGAGTTTTTCGAGCCAAAGGCGATGCAATTGACCAGCGCCGCATCGATGCGCATGGCGCGGCCCTGATTCGCTACATAATCGAGATCACATTCGGGATCGGCGGCTTCGATATTGATCGTCGGCGGCGCGAAATTATCGCGCATGGCCATCAAGGTGGCGACGGTGCTGGCGGCTCCCGAAGCGCCTTGCGGGTGACCGATCATTGATTTGGTTGAGCTGGCGGCAACCTCGCGGGCGCGGTCGCCGAAGGCAATGCGCACGGCTGCCGATTCCGTCTTGTCGTTAATCCGTGTCGCCGTGCCATGCAGGTTCAGGTAATCGATCTCGGTCATAGTCAGCCCCGCGCCTTCGACCGCCATGCGCATGGCGCGGGCGGCGTCGTGGCCGGTCGGCGCAATCTGTACGCGGTGATAGGCGTCGCAAGTCGAAGCGTAGCCGACCATCTCGGCATAAATCTTCGCGCCGCGCTGGCGGGCATGTTCCAGCTCTTCAAGCACGAGAATCCACGCGCCCTCGCCCAGCACAAAGCCGTCACGGTCGGCATTAAACGGGCGCGAGGCGCGCTCGGGCTGCTCGTTCCAGCGCGTCGTGACTGTCCCCATGCGGCAGAAAGCGGTCATCAAGCCGAAGGTGATGCAGGCTTCGACGCCGCCGCTGATGATGGCGTCGAACTGGCCGAGGCGGATGGCGTTCCATGCATAGCCCATCGCGTCGCTTGAGCTGGTGCAGCCGGTCGAAACAACATGGCTACAGCCATGAATCTGGTAACGCATGTTGATTTCGCTCGACAGCATGCCGACAAAAGAAGCGACGATGGAGTAAGGGCTGACGCGGCGGTAGGCGGCGTCGTGATCGGCGCGATCATAGTATTGCTTATACTGGCGCTCGGCGAATTCGATGCCGCCGGCGCCGGTGCCGACGATGACGCCGATGCGCTCGCGCTCTTGCTCACCGAGCGCATCAAGCGCGATGCCGGCGTCCGCAGCAGCTTCTTCAGCGGCATAGAAAGCCATCGGCACGGCGCGCTGTACGCGGTCTTTGTCCTTCTTGGAGATGAAGCGGTCGAAGTCGAAATCTTTGACTTCAGCCGCAACACGGCAGGAGAGCTGTGAAGCGTCGAAGAGCGTTATCGGGCCGGTGCCGCTGACGCCATTGCGGGTGGCCTGCCAGTAGGCATCACGCCCGATGCCGTTAGGGCTGACGGCTCCCAGTCCGGTGATGACTACGCGCTTCAAGCTCATGCTGACTCCTCCTCCAAAACTCAGGCGATTCCCTTACGTGGGCTGACATTCTATCTGAAAGCCACTGGCGAAGAAAGTAGGCAGGAAGCAGGAGGCAGGCTCGTCACGGACGACAGATTTATCGCTCGCGGCGAACAAGAGAAGGCCAATCGCCGTCGAGCACTTCTTTCCTGCCTCTTGCCTCTTGTTTCCTGCCTCCTGTTTTAAGGGTGTGCGGTTTCGCTGACGACTGGCGAGGGTTTGCTCTCATTATTGAAACGGTCTATCGCGGTCACGCAGTAGAAGTAGGTTTGATCGATCTGCACGCGGTCGTCACGAAAGGTGACCGGCGTGATGGGCTGCGGCGTCAGCTTGATCCATTGACTATCGGGCGCGGCTGAAGCGGCGCGGTAGACGTTGTAGCCGATCACATCGCCTTCCGCCGCCGAAGGCCAGAAGAGGCTGATGACGCCGTTGGCCGAGGCAATCGTCACCGGCTCGGGCGCGGCAGGCGGGAAGGTGTCTATGGGCGTAAAGCGTAGCGACTGGCTGTCGGCGCTTTCAATCAACCCGTTTGCGCCCTGTGACAGCGCCCGCACGACATAGATGTAAGCGACCGCATATTGAAATTTCGTGTCGGTGAAGGTAGTCGCAGTGATCGGCTCCGGGTTGAGCGCCGCGCCGATGTTGGCCCGCCTGGCGTTGCGGCGGTAAAGGTTATAGCCGACGACCGTGGCCGGCTGCGTCCCGTCAACGTTGGCTTCCGGGGCCGTCCACGAGAGCGTCACCGCATCCTGATCTTGCTTGCTAACGGTCAATGCGGCGGGCGGCAGCGCAATGCCCGGCGACGGCTCAATGGCGACGCTGTTTGAAAAGAGCGCCGCCTGCTCGCGCTTGTTGACGTATCGGATGGCGTAACGCAGCCGCGTATTGACCAGGGTATCTGTGAGGTTAATTACGTCGGTGAATTCCAGACGGCCCAGTTGTGTGACCTGCGCTTCGATCTGTGCGCGGTCGAGGTAGCCAACCTTCTGCGCCTTCTCTTCAAATTCGTCGGGGTCGAGCACAGGCAACTGGTCGCGCGTTTCGGTCAGGCGAAAAATCTCGACTCCCGCGATGTAGTTGCGATCCGCCTCCTTAGCGACGAGTCGTGGCGCCGGCCAGCTCAACATGACTTTGCCGCCGCGCTGAATGGCCGACAAATCGGCGGTGCGCTCGGTGAAGCGAGCCGGCGGCACCGGCGCTCCGATTTTGCCACAGGCGCTCAGGCTGATTGCAACGGCGAGGATGAGAGCGAAGTAGAGGGCGACGCGGGGACGCGGCGAAGGGGAGACACGGCGAAGGATGATTCGATTGCGCATGTCTCCGTGTCTCCGCGTCACCGTGTCGCCGCATCCCCTCTGCCTTTTACAGAATGTACCGGCTGAGGTCTTCGTTCTTAACGATGTGGGCAAGCTGCTTCTGCACGTAGGCCGCATCAATCGTTACGTTTTTTTCTTCGAGGTCAGGCCCGGCGAATGAGTACTCGTCGAGCAGCGTCTCCATGATCGTGTGCAGACGGCGCGCGCCGATGTCTTCGGTCTGCTCGTTGACCGAGAAAGCGAAGCGCGCGATGGCGTCAATCGCGTCTTCGGTGAACTTGATGTCAATGCCTTCGGTTTCCAGCAGCGCCTCGTACTGACGGGTCAGCGAGTTCTTCGGCTCGGTGAGGATGCGCTTGAAGTCTTCGACCGTCAGCGGCTTCAGCTCGACGCGAATGGGGAAGCGGCCCTGGAGTTCGGGAATCAGGTCCGAGGGCTTCGAGACGTGAAAAGCGCCCGCCGCGATGAACAGGATATGATCGGTCTTCACCATGCCGTAACGCGTGTTGATCGTCGTGCCTTCGACAATGGGCAGGATGTCGCGCTGCACGCCTTCGCGCGACACGTCGGGGCCGTGGCCGCCTTCGCGCCCGGCGATCTTGTCAATCTCGTCGAGGAAGATGATGCCGGCGCTTTCGACGCGCTCGATGGCAGCGCGCGCCACCTGATCCATATCGATGAGCTTCTGCTCTTCTTCCTGAATCAGATACTCCATCGCTTCATCGACACGCATCTTGCGCTGCTTGGGCCGCCCGCCGAACATATTCGGGAACATATCGCGCAGGTTGATGTCCATCTCTTCGATGCCCTGCGGCGTGATGATCTCGAAATGGCCGGGCGAGTTGCGCTCCTGGACTTCGATCTCGACGATGCGCGCATTGAGCCGGCCCTCGCGCAACTGCTGGCGCAGCTTCTCGCGGGTGCGCTCGAAGGCTTCAAGCGACGAGGAGCCATCGGCAGGCTCGTCCACCTGCTTCGAGCGTGGCAGCAGCAGGTCGAGCACGCGCTCTTCGGCATTCTGCTCGGCCTTGTCAGCGACTTCGCTGATCTTCTCTTCGCGAACCAGATCGATGCCGATCTCGACGAGGTCGCGAATCATGGATTCGACATCGCGCCCGACGTAGCCGACTTCGGTAAACTTCGAGGCTTCGACTTTCAGAAAGGGCGAGTTCGAGAGCCGCGCCAAGCGGCGGGCAATCTCGGTTTTGCCGATGCCGGTCGAGCCGATCATGATGATGTTCTTGGGAATGACATCCTGCGCCATATCGGGGGCCAGCTTCTGCCGGCGGATGCGATTGCGCAGGGCGATGGCGACGGCGCGCTTGGCGGCGTGCTGGCCGACAACATACTTGTCCAGCTCAGTAACAATTTGCCGCGGCGTCATCTCATCGAGCCGAGGGGCATCACTCACTTCACCTGAAAGATAAATGACCATAGTGGATTCAACAGTCTATCGCTCATGGCGTTTAGGGTTCACGTCGTTTGACAGCGGGTTTAGCGACCAGACGTGCAACGCTGTTAGACCAAGTGTTCAAGCAGCTCGCGTCAGCGGAAAACAGCGGCGAACTGCGCAACCCAAACTATAGCAGTTGCCAGTTGTCAGTTGCCAGTTAGTCGGTTCTCAGTTGTCAGCGAGTGACGATGGAAGGGCCGCGACGCCAGATTCAAAATCAGCAACCGGCAACTGAGAACTGACAACCGTTCAGATTTCTTCAAGCACCAGGCTGGCATTCGTGTAGATGCAGATTTCGGCGGCGATCTTCATGGCTTCAACAGCGATCTCTTTGGCCGACATCTCGGTGTTGCGCAGCAGGGCGCGCGCCGCTGCGGTCGCAAACGGGCCGCCCGAGCCGATGGCGACAATACCATCATCCGGCTCGATGACGTCGCCGCCGCCGCTGATGACCAGCGAGGCTTTGTCATCAGCGACGATCAGCAGCGCTTCAAGATGGCGCAGGTACTTGTCCGTTCTCCATTCCTTGCCCAGCTCGACGGCGGCGCGTTGCAACTGGCCGTGATACTGTTCGAGCTTGGCTTCGAAGCGCGCAAACAGCGTGAAGGCGTCGGCGGTCGAGCCGGCAAACCCGGCGATGATCTTATCGTTATAAAGCCGGCGCACTTTGCGCGCCCCGCTCTTCATGACGGTCTTATCAAAAGTAACCTGGCCGTCGCCGGCAACTACGACATGGCCGTCGCGTCGCACGGCCAGAATCGTCGTGCTGCGCACTCGCGGGCGCGTTTCTGATGATTTCTTCGGCATAGAAGGCGACTATAATCTCCCATCACAGCGCCGTCAAGAAATCGCCATTCAGGTGATGTCGGCAGGCTCGGCTAGGCGTTGCTCACGGCGATGAGACAGAATTGGGTTTCTGCGCCGACGCCGAGGCGCTCAGGCTGGAATCGAAAAGCGCCGTCCTCTGCTTCGACGCGCAGCGCCGACGCCGTCAGCAGGTTTGTGATCGTGATTTGCCGGCTGGCGCCGATGGCCCGCGCCATCGGCGTAATGTCGAATACGGTGGAGTGAAATTGATGCCAGGCTTCGGAAACCTGGGCCATGTAGCCGACCGTGCTGTTGGCATCCTGTCGCATGAAAGCGACCGCACCCCAGACGCGGCTGTCGAATAGGGCGAACGTGCCCTGCTTGAAGACTTCCGTCGAGGTCAGCTTGAGCAATTGTTCATAGCCCTGTCGCAACGTGAGATCGGGGGCTTCGTCCGTGAGCGGCTTGAGGCGCTGCACCGGCAGCTTTTCGCGCTTGCCTTCCATCTGCCCTTCGTGGATCAGGGCCGAGCCGGGAAGCGCCAGAATCAGCGCCGCCGCGGCGAGGTTGCCGGCGTGGCTGAAGATCGTCGCGGCGCGCGCCTCGTCATGGTTTTCGATGAAAAAGAGCGACGCACGTATCGTCGCCTCAGGCAGAGCCAGCCGCTCGATGACATGCGCCGCGTTGCGCGCTTCAAGGGCGTCAAGCAGTTTTTTCTCGTAGCACAGGTCGAAGCCGAGCGCGCGCAGGTAGGCTTCTTGATCCCAGTAAGCTTCGGCGATGAACTTGAAATCCGGGCGGTGCTTCTTAACCGTGCTGATTGCCTCGTCCCAGAATTCGCCGGGCATACGCGTCTCGAACCATTCGTCCGTAGCGAGCGGGTACCACTGCCGGCGGAAATAATCACGCAAGACGAGCATCGCCATGTCGCAACGCACGCCGTCGGCATGGTCGCTGATCCACAGCAGCGTATCGATCATGCGCTCGCGCGTCGCCGGGTTGCTGTAATCAAGCTGCGCGGTGTCGTTCCAGGGCGGGAAAAAGGGGTCGCGCCCAAAGGCGATCATCTCGCCCGATGGGTGCAGGAAGAATTCGCTCGTTTGCTGGTTGCGGGCGCGCGGAAAGCTGTTGATGAAGAGATCGGCGCTGTCGTCTATCCACGGCGAATCAATCGCCATGTGATTCGAAACGAAATCAACGATGATCGCGAGCCCGGCTTGGTGCGCCCGCCGGACGAATGCGGTGAAACCGTCTTTGCCGCCGAGCCGCTTACTGAACTTGTAACGCGGCACGGCGTAAGGCGAGCCCTCAAAGTCTTCGCTGATGATTCTGGAGATGCGGCGCGCGCCCTGGCTGATCTCCCAGACGCCCATCGGCCAAACGCTGTCGAAGCCGAGCGCCGCCAGTTCGGTCAGCTCAGCTTCGCTGATATCATCAAAGCTCTGAGCGTGAACCCGCGTGTTGATTTCAAATATTCGCAAGCCTGATTACCTGTAAGAGCGACGCGGGGAAGGGGTGACGCGGGGACACGGGAAAGACTATCTCCCTGAATCTCTCGCCGCGTCGCCGCGTCGGGGTTATTCAATGGCCAGTAACCCGCCCCTGGCCGGGCGTGCTTACGTCTTCTTCTAAACCATCGAGCCAAGAAAAGCGCACGGCTTCGGCCAAGTAAAGCCGTTTATCAGGCGGCAACGAGTTCAAATAACGGTCGCGGTTGCGTAATCCGTCTTCGGTGATGGCCTGAAGCACCTGCTTGCCGCGCGCGCTCAAGGTGACGAGCAACTGCGGGCGGTGCGAATTGGTTTCGTAAGTCAGGTCGAGCAGGCCAGCCTGCTGCATGCGCTTGCAAAGTTGCCCGGTAGCCGTACGGTCGCGCACCAGATGTTCGGCTAAAACCCTGAGCGGCAAGGTCGCTTCCTCCAGACAATGGACGGCTAAGAGCACCTGGTAATGCTCTAACGTCGTATTGTGCGCCGCCGCCGCCCGCGCGTAAAAGTCATCGACCGTACGGAGGTAATTTCTTGCTGCCGTGAGCTGCTCGTAAATATCGGCTTCTAAGTCGTTTATCTTTTCACTGCGAGACATCTAAATATTCCACTCCTTGCATCTAGCTACTCGGACAATTATGTTGTATGATATGACTTTAGATGATAATATTATGTAGTGCAATACAGGATGTCAACCATTATTTATCGTTGACAAACCAACAAGGCGCCGCTTAACCGCAAGGGGCGCCTTTTAGTTCGGCATGATAACGGCTAAACAGGCGAAAGGCAGAATGAAAAGCAGGATGGACAAAGACCTACTTTTAGAGACGACCGAGGAAGGGCACGAAGATTTCGGCCCCGCTGTTGGCATTGAGCGCATTGTCGCCGAAATTGATGAGGACGAAGCCGAGTCCCTCTGGGAAAGTGTCGCTGTAGAAGAAGAAGAGACGCCTGAGGTTTCTGAGGAAGCTTCCGACGATGTTGACGTCGATCTGGAGCCTGGCAAAGACGAGTCACTCGACCCCATGCGGCTCTATCTGCGCGAGATGAGCTCCGTGCCGCTGCTGACCCGCGAAGACGAGATTCGCATCGCCAAGCGCATCGAGCGCGGCAACAAGCGCATCTACAAGGCGCTGTCGCGGTCATTCATCACCATCGATGAGATCAAAGAGCTGTTCGAACAGCTACAGGCGGGTGAGATCAACCCCCAGGACATCGTCGATGTGGCCACCGACCCTGAGGCCGAAGAGGCGCTTGAAGAGCAGCGCGAAGAGATTCGCCTGCATGTGCTGGCCGAGTTCGAGCAGATCATGAAGGGTCACGACAAGCTGCTCAAGCTCGGTGCCAAGATCGAAGACGAGCCAAAATCTTCCAAGAAGCTCAAGCGCATGCGCCGGCAGTACGCGCATCAACTGGTTGAGATGTCGAAGCGCGTCCGCACCTTCACCTTCAGTATGGAGATGCGCCGCCGCTTCATGGAAGCAATCGAATATGTCGTCAAGCACATCCGCGATGCCGAAATGGATTTACAGCGCATCGAGCGGGCGCTTGAGAACAAGCGGCGCAAGGACATCGATGATCTGAAGAAGCAGCAGCGCGCTTTGCGCAAGTCGATTCGTGAAGTCGAACACCGCTACATGGCTTCAGCCGTTGACATCAAGCGCACGCATCAAACGATCATCTCTTCAGAGATGGAAGTCGAGCAGGCGAAGCGCGAGATGATCGAGGCTAACCTGCGACTGGTGATCTCGATTGCCAAGAATTACATTAACCGCGGCCTGCATTTCCTCGACCTGATTCAGGAAGGCAATATCGGCTTGATGCGCGCCGTCGAGAAGTTCGACTGGCGGCGCGGCTACAAGTTTTCGACCTACGCGACCTGGTGGATTCGCCAGGCAGTGACGCGCGCCATCGCCGATCAGGGGCGCACGATCCGCGTTCCCGTGCATATGGTCGAAGTCATCAACAAGATTCTGCGCACGCAGCGCTTGATGGTGCAGGAACTGGGGCGCGAGCCGACTCACGAAGAACTGGCGCGGCGCGTTGATATGCCGGCGTGGAAGGTGCGCAAGGCGCTGAAGATTGCGCAGCAGCCGATCTCGCTTGAAACCCCCATCGGCGATGACGGCGAGACGACTATCGCCAGCTTCATCGAAGACCGGCGCTCGGCGAATCCCGCTGAAACGGCGATCACCAACAACCTGCGCGAGCTTACGGAAGATGTGCTGTCGACGCTAACGCCGCGCGAAAAAGAGATCATCAAGATGCGCTTCGGGCTGGATCAATCGGGCGAAGAGCGCACCCTTGAAGAGGTCGGCAAGCATTTCAACGTCACCCGCGAACGCATTCGCCAGATCGAGGCAAAGGCGCTGGCGAAGCTGCGCCACCCGTCGCGCTCGCGGCGGCTGCGCGCTTTCCTCGATGGCACGGCCATCGCATCCTAAGTCGCAGACAACAATCTTGAGAAGACGAAGGGGCCGCTGATGTGGCCCCTTCACTTTTGCGGCAAAGGCAAGTCACACTAAGCGGTCGAGCGCCGCTTTGACCGCTTGCAACGTTCGCACAGGCGTGTCGGTTGGGACAGAACAGCCGGGGGCAATCAGCAGTCCGCGCGGCCCGACTTCCTGAATCGCGTTTGTAATCTGCTTCGCAATTTCAGGCGGCGCCAGGTGCGCGGCGGCCACCTCGTCTATGCCGCCCATCACGGCTCTGTTCGACCGACGGCGGCCTTCGGCAAGTGAGGGCGGGGTCGAGAGGTGCGACCAGTTGATGGCGCTTGCGGGGAAATCGCTCACCGCGTCGAAGTGAATCTTTTTGCCGTGAATGTGCAGCACATTGAAGGGCGCATCGCGCACCGCTTCAAGTACCTTCAAATCGAAAGGGCGACCCCATGTCTGATACTCTTCCGCGCTCATCACTTCATCGGTCGCCGCGCCGAGTGAGAGAAAAATTCCCGCCGCGCCGCGCTCGATTGCCGCCCGCGCATAGCTCGCCAGCGAAGTGGCGATAACATTGAGAGCCGCAAGCAAAGCCTCCGGGTGACGCTCGCGGGCTTCTTGAAGATTTCCTGTGCGGGTCAGCCGGCGTGCGGTCGTCCAGGCGCTGAAGATCGTATCGATGAACAACGCCTCGCCGCCGATCTCGTCGTGAATGAGCGACAGCGCCGCGAACTGCTCGCTCCAGCATTCAGCGTCGCCCCCGACCGGCTCAAGCCGTTGCCAATCATCAGCGCTGTCTATGGCTTCAAGCCCCGCGGGCAGCGGATATGGATAGTCATTCATAACTTTTAAGAAGTCGAGGTCATAAGCGCGGTAGAAATCCAGCTCGGCTTCGGCGTGCTTGCGGCCCGGCCCGTGCTGCAAGCCGAAGTGATACCAGAAGCTGAATGGCGGGCGATCCACCTCTTCACCTTTGAGCGCCTGCGTCACACGGTCAATCTTGTTCAATGTGTTCTTGCCTCCCGTCGGTCCATCTTTGCCAGTCTATTGCGGCGGCGGCGCCAATTCAACCAACCGGCGAAAACATGTGCAAAGCTCGGAGGATGATTCGTTCAACCTTTGCAAGCGATCAGACATTGACGATGCGCGGCGCGGGTTATGGAACGAACCCGCATGGCCGGCGTCTAATCATCAAGCAAAACCGTTCAAAGTTCGTGGCACGCTTTCTTATGCCGTCACCATGCCGGGCAAGTGCCGGCACGGTTTACGCGGATCAGCCAATAGGAGGAAAAGCATGAGCTTCAAGCCGTCCATCGCATGGCTGATGGCTGTAGTCATCTGCATTGGGGTCGCGCCGGTCGCTGCCTTTCAAAGCGCAGCGAAGAAAGAAGACCAGGCCAAAGCGCGCGACGAACGTCGCAAAAAAGCGCTGAGCATGACGGACGAGATTATCAAGGATGCGCAAGCGCTGCGGTTGCCGGAAAACCGCCTGCGCCTTCTGGTGCAGACTGCAAGCGCCGTCTGGGCGGTGGATGAAAAGCGCGCCCGATTACTCATCAAAAGCGCCGAAGAGAGCCTGAAAGAGCTACAAGCCGCGATTGATAATAAAGACCCGCAGTACATGCAACTCGACTCGTTTGTTTCACAAATGCGCTCCGAGATGCTGAACACGCTGGCGCAGCACGACCCCGATCTGGCGCTTGAAATGCTGCGGGCGACACGGCAGAGCAACGGCGGTCAATTAGCGGCGGGGCAAGACAGTTTAGAGACCCAGATCGAGATACAACTGGCGCATCGTCTTGCCGACAAAGACACGGCCAAAGCCCTTGAGCTGGGCGAGCGGGTGCTCGCTAACGGTGCCTCCTACGATGTTTTCAACCTCGCTAACACCTTGAACGCCAGCAATCGCGAAGCCGGGCAGAAACTCTTTGACGACATGCTGACGCGGTTGCAGACAGAGAACTACGCCACAAACCGCACGGCGCTTTATGTCGCGCTGAACCTGCTGCATGTATGGGCACAGCCGCAAACACCGGCGGAGACCGGCGAGCAAGAAAACAGCGGGACGGCACAGTTGAAGCTCAGCGAGCAGGCGGCGCGCGACCTTTGCGGCACGATTCTTCGCGCCGTGCTCGACAGTTCGGTGAGCGCCGGCGCGAGCGGGCACATCCCAATGGGCGGCACGTTCGAGGTGCTGCGACAGTTGCAGCCTCTAATGCCGACGATTGAAAAGCTGGCGCCCCGGCAGGCGGCCCCGCTGCAAGCGCGCATTGCCGAGATGCAGCGATTCACCGAGATGCAGAACGGCCCGTGGTCAAAAGTGCAGGAGTTGATCAACAACGGCTCGGTCGGCGACTTGCTGGCTGCCGCCGGCAACTGGCCGCCGGAGATGCAGAATCAATTCTTTCAAGCGGCGGCCTGGAAAGCCCACAACGATGGCAATGGTGAATTGGCGCGGCAGATCATGGAGGAAAAGATTACCGACCCCAGACTGCGCCAGGAGATGCAGGCGAACCTTGATCGTCAAACAACCGAGCGAATGATCAATGAAGGCAAACTCGCAGAGGCGCGCGCGCTACTGCCGCGCCTGCCGACGGCGGCTGATCGCATCAGCTATCTCATACGGCTGGCGACAACGGCGTTAGAAAAGGGTGATAAGAACGAGGCCGAGCAATTGTTGAGCGAGGCGATGGCACAGACCGGCAATCGCGCTGAGAATTACCCGATGCTGTATGCGCAACTGGCCATTGCCAATGCTTATCGCGCGCTCGATCCCTCGAAAGGCAGGCCGATTATTGAATCGGCGATTGACCGCCTGAATGAGCTAACGACCGCCGCCGCGACGCTCAATGGCTTCGACGTGCAGTATTTCCGCAACGACGAGTTTGTATTATCGAATGGCAATCCGCTCAGCCAACTGCTTCAACAGATCGGCGCGCAACTCGGCGGTGTAGCCGAGAAGGATGCGGATCGAGCGCTGGCGCTGGCCGAACAGGTTGGGCGTCTGGAGATGAAGACATGGTTGTTGGTGACCATGCTTCCGTCAATGCTCAGCGAGCAGGACGAGGCGTCAATCGAGTCGCTTCATCTGTCGCCGCGGAGAACCCTCCAAATCATTCCGCTTGCGCCGCGCGGTTCGGGCATGATCATTGATGAGCGATAAGCTGTCACTAAAAGCTCAGGTGGTAAAATCGAGAGTTTCAAGCGCGGCGGTGCAGTGGGGGTGCGATTAAAAGTGAGACCCCGAATCACGAAACCCCTTGACGCTGTTGCTGCCAATAGGATCGCCATTCTCTTTTGTAATAGCCAGGACTTGATCTGACGGTGACCAGTTACCCAAAAGCAGACGGCTGGCTTGATTGTCCGACCACCATCGCCTCTTGTCGGTGCCGCATCTTCTCTTCCGTCAGATGCTTGCTTTCCTTGAAGGTCTGCATCGGCGTCTTGCCGTAACCCTACCTCCCGCCAGGCGCTCGCCGTTGATTGGACACCACCAGCCATTCATCTACATCGCGCTCAGTTTACACGAAATGTCAGATTAAATCGTGACTACTACACTTTAGGGAAGCCTATAGGTCGTCCAAGCGCAGTGCTTACCGGGTGCAGCCATGCTCATGCCATTACTTTTGCCGCACCGAGTCGAGGCTCTTCTTCGCATCCAGCGACCAGGGGGAGTTTGGGTCCTTTGCGAGATAGTTGACCCAGGCCGCTTCTGCTTGTCTCCACCGCTCCATCACTTCTAGGCACAGGGCTCGATTGAAGAGAGCCGGTGTGAAATCGCCATCGATACTTATGGCGTGCTCTAATTCCTCCAGACTGCGGTCGAACTCCTTCGCCGCCTCATTCGCTCTTCCATTCTGCCGGTCGTCAACCCCCTTCTCAAGCAAGGCGGCTCCGAGGTCACTCTGATATGTCGTGTTGTTCGGATCGCCTTTGACGGCTAAACTGAGATGCTTTATCGCCTCGTCAAACTCTCCCGTCGCTAGACTAAACTCGCCGAATGCATGCTCGGACGCGGGGCCTGGGTTGTCTTTGAGCGCTTGTGCGAGTAGAACATGTGCGGACTGCTTTTCCAGTTCTTCTTTGCCGGACTGGCTGCTTCGTCCGGCTCTCGTATCTATGAATGGCGCCCAATTCAACAGCGCGATCCGCGACTTCACGGGACGCTCATTCTTGTACATATCTTTGAGCAGGTCCTGACCTCTTTGTAAGTCGGATTTATGGATGTATATCCTGTATCCCACCAGGGCCACCAGAATCACGGTTGCCGCAGGTAGAGCAACCCTGAAAAAGAGCAAAGAAAATATCCGGCTCGCTCGCTTCGGATGGAATACCGGCATGGCCGCCCTCGCCATCTGCGATTCGGTCTTGACGTATTTCCGCAGTGCCTGAGCAAAGCGGAGTTTCTCCTGGTGGCTTCGCGATAACATGAAATGATTCTCAAATAGAGTGAGCTCGTTCCTGGATAGTCTTCCGGCCAGGTAGTCGTCAATCAGCTCGTCCTCGACGATGGCCAGCTGCGCGAAATACTCGTTGTCGGTAAGCAAGCGTTCCCCGACCTCGCAATCTTCGGCCTCTTCCAGCGCGCCGATAAGAAAGCGCCTTAATTGTGTGGTTTCTTCCCGACGGATTTGCATAGAGGTTTCTTGTAAGAAAAACTACCCTCACTATACAATGCCAAATTCTTACACGACATTTCATCTATTTGAGTTGCGACTCATGCACTCCTCCACGCACTTGCGCAGATCCTCTCGGGTTCGATGCATCCTCAACCTGAGCGCCCCCGCCATGATGCCGAGCCTTTCGGCTATCGCTTTGCGCTTCCCGATCAATGCGCGTTTTTCTTCGCTATAATATTCTAGCACTGTTGCCCTCGTTTCCTCCGGGAGCGATGCCATACAGTCTTCCAAGCACTGATATGTGCGTTCGACTTCCGGCCCTTCGTCCGATGGCAGAACGAAACCCGATAAGGATTTTCTTCTGAAGGATTCCAAATAAATCTTCTGGCCGACGCCATAAAAGTATCGCGCTGGGTCGCCTGTGTAATTCTCTACAATTTCCTCGATTTTCTCGCATATCCTATCGATCGTGCGGTCAGCAAGCTCCTCAGGCGCAGAGCAGCCGCGCGCTTCGAAAATCTGAATTAGCTTCCACCTGATCTCTTCGTAACGCAAGGCGGCTTGCTCCCGGTCCGGCGCTAGCCAGTCCAGTAGACGATCAAAGCACTCCTGCGTCAGGCCTTTCTCCCGCTTCAATAGCTATTACCTCAGTGGTTCTTTCGGTTCGCAAATCGGTTGCGAGATTACGTCATAACAGGTCAAAGCGGGGACGACACGAAGGCCTGGAAACCCTACGGAAGCAACAGACAGTATGCTCCCTTTCATACGCTGCACAGCCTTTCAGGTTGATCCCAGCGTTCGTCCCAGCCGTCGCCTCATCTCCCCTGCGAAGTCTAGATTTGGTCGAAACTTGGGCGTAATCAGGCACAGTCTACCATAAGTTACATGACCATTCGAGGTCCAGGCTCCCGGTTAATAGAGGTTGGAGAAGGGAAGAGGAGTCGTGAGATCAGTCTTTCTTGAGGATAGAGGTTAAGCGGGGACACTTGAGGAAGAATCACTCTAACACATTGAATGCTATCGCAGGTCTTTGCGGCAAGCTGCGGTGCAGGTCAGGCAGGCTCAATTATCAGTCGTACAGGAACGTACAACGAACCGAGCAGCGAAAAGGCCAGAGCCCCGATTGGAATAGCCTCGCAATTCAGAGGTCATCCCGTTTATTACCATTCCCCTGTAGAACGAATGGCGCTCAATAGTAGGGCGTGCGCCATTACTTGCTGTATGTACCAGTGAGCATCTCTCGTGGCGCTTGCCTGAGCGCTTCGGCTGGCCGCTTGCCTTCCTACGACCTCCGCCGGAAGATTGAGATTGAATATCTCGTGCGCGCAAATCGAGCTGGGTGGTGCTCAACTTAACGATCAGTCATCGCCATTCGCCTTGTAACTCGAAAGCGGCCCAGTAGTATGGTGCTCGGTATTTCTTCTGCTTCAACATCTCAAGTTGCGCCGCTCTGAGAGCCTCTGCCGGGCGCTTGCCTTCCTTGAGGACTCCTCTGTAAAAACTGGCCATCAACTCAGCGGTCGCCGCATCGTAGACTTTCCACAGGCTTGCCACCACACGCTTTGCGCCAGCGTACATGAATCCTCGCGTCAGCCCCACCAACCCCTCGCCTCTTACCTCTGTCCCAAGCGCGGTGCGACAGGCGCTCAGCACGATCATTTCAGCCGGCAGCTTCAGGTTATAGACCTCGGATGCCGCTAGAAACCCATCTACCGGATCGCCCTTGTTGTCCACCATCGATAGTAGCAATCCGGTCAGTGCGGGATGCTTTGGGTTGATCAGGCCATGGGTGCCAAAATGAACATAGAGGTACTGCCCGAGCTCGGCGTCTTCCGCCGTTCCCTTGCTCGCCTCGAAATCAACGGCCTTCTTGCACTGGCCGGGGGCGAGAAGCGACTCGATTGCATCAGCCTCTATCCTGGTACCAGGCAAGCGCACCGGTTCTCCGTCTCCTCGCAGCAAGCCGAGGTCAGCGGCGTCCTTCGCTGCCCGGTTAAACAGAAGCCGTTGCAGGGATGGTGCCGACACCTCCGGGTTCGAAGGCTTGTCAGCGGAATTCACCGAGTTCGCCACTCTGGGATCGGTCGTGCTGAATACCGGATCAGCCAGTACGGCAGCCGTCTTGGCCGCAGGCTTTCGCCCGCTCAGCTCCTTACGCAGCACGTCGATCACGGAGGCTGACGGAGCGCTCACGATCTCGTGCCTGACCAGAAGCGGGACGAGCGGTTTTTCAGGGTCTTCGTTTTCCGGCGCTGCTAGATCGGGAAGCGCCGCAAACGGGACGTATTCGAGCGCCCCGTCGGCGACGATCAATAGCCGTTTTTCTCCGAGAGAAAGCGCCACCGGACCAAGTAACATGCGGCTCAAGCGTAAGGCGTATGGCCGATAATCGGGGTCTTCGGTCACGGGGACAGCACGTCCGGGCGCTTCCTGACCGCCGCCGCTCGCGAGCTTGCTGAAGTGCGTTGCCACGGGCTCTAACTCAGCCCACTTCGGCAACTCGTAGCTGGCGATTGAATTCGGGCTGACCACCCAGAGATAGCTGCGTTCTTTGCCTACCGAATACTCTAGCAGCAGGGTGTCTTTGTCGAGCACGCGCTGCTGGATCTGTTTCACGTCAAGCGGCTGAGGCTGCGTCAGGGCAGCATACTTTGGACTCCGTGCGCGGATTTCGGCTTCTACTTCCTGGTATTGATGGGTCAACTGATCTATTTCCTTTTCAAGCGCGCTGAGTTCGTCTTCGGTTCCTTGCTTGCTGGCCAACTCGACGTGGCGCTGTGCCTTCGCGGCGAGCAGTTGCTGTAGCGAACGCTCGCGTGCCAGCAGGTCGGGAGCGACGCCGTTGCGAATATCGGCACGAGACTCAACCAGCAAGTCAAGTAGACTGCGCGCCCGCCCCCGCTCATTTGCCTGGAGAGCGGCGGCCTCGAAGCCGCCAGTCGGTCGCAGTTTGTGCATCTGCATGAGGA
Organism: Blastocatellia bacterium; assembly: GCA_045807765.1. GTDB lineage: Bacteria > Acidobacteriota > Blastocatellia > UBA7656 > UBA7656 > DATENM01. The sequence continues at coordinate 1,171 of JBJMGU010000194.1, read as the reverse complement.
CGTCCACGCAAAGCAAGTAGTAGGATTGCACAGAGTCAAGGAAAGAAGAACGCAGATCGTGACCGATGACGCCGGAGCGAATCGACTCAACAATATCAAGTGCTGCCTCAATGTGGGAGCGGGCCTCGGCGAGCCTTCCGAGACCGCGCTCCACATCGGCAGCAAGACTTAGGGAGGTTGCTTCTTCCGAGCGGTCACCCACTAGGCGCGCAATCGGCAGCGCCTGATTGTAGTAGTCCAGCGCCTTCTGCTTCTCGCCGAGTGTGTAATAGACGCCACCGATGTTATTGAGGGTGGTGGCTTGGCCGTCACGGTCGCCCACCTGCTGAACGATCGCGAGCGCCTGAATCAAATACTCCAGGGCCTTCTGCTTCTCGCCCAGATAGTCATAGACGGTGCCTATGTTGCTCAGAATGATAGCTTGGCCGCGGCGGTCGCCTACCTGCCGAACGATCACGAGCGCCTGAGTGAAATACTCCAGCGCCTTCTGCTTCTCGCCCAGGAAGGAATAGACAGAGCCGATGTTGTTGAGGCTGATAGCTTGGGCGCGGCGGTCGCCCACCTGCTGCATAATCGGCAGCGCCTGAGTGAAATACTCCAGCGCCTTCCGCTTTTCGCCCAGGTTGTCATAGACGCCACCGATATTATTGAGGGTGGTGGCTTGGCCGCCACGGTCGCCTACCTGCTGCATAATCGGCAGCGCTTGGTTGAAATACTCCAACGCCTTCTGGTTCTCGCCGAGTGTGTAATAGACGCCACCGATGTTATTGAGGGTGGTGGCTTGGCCGTCACGGTCGCCCACCTGCTGAACGATCGCGAGCGCCTGAGTGAAATACTCCAGCGCCTTCTGCTTCTCGCCTAGCGCATCATAGACAGTGCCGATGCTGTTCAAGATGATGGCTTCGCCGCGGCGGTCACCCACTAGGCGCGCAATCGGCAGCACTTGGGTGAGGTAGTCTAATGCCTTCTGCTTCTCGCCTAGAGAAGAAATGATCTGAGTGAGCATCAGCAGTCTTTGCGCTACTTTTTCTGGTTCCCCCGCCGCTCGCCATTCTGTGAGCGAGTCTGCGAATTTGTCCATTGCCTTTCGTAGCGACTCGGCAGTGCCCTCGACGAGGAACCTTCCGGCTTCGACCTCCATCTTCTCGGCACGCACACGATGGATATCCTG
>JBJMGU010000193.1:0-3879 GCA_045807765.1 Blastocatellia bacterium | reverse complement strand
CTGGTCAACGTCAATCGAGACGTTCAACTGCTCGGCCTTCTGTTCGGCGTTGGCGATGGCCGAGCGCAAGGTCGTTTCAATCGGCGTCACGGCGCGCTTGTTGGTGCCCTTCAGGATCGCCAGCGCGTCGTTGACGTTGCGCCCGCGAATCAGGTCAATGACCAGCCGCGCTTTCTGCGGCGAGCCTTTGATGTACTTGGCGACTGCGCGTGCCTTCATCGCTTACCTGCCTCCCTTCTTGACCGTCTTATCGCTCTTCTCGGGGTGGCCTTTGAAATGGCGGGTCGGCGAAAACTCGCCGAGCTTGTGACCGACCATGTTCTCTTGAACGTAGACCGGGATGAATTTCTTGCCGTTGTGAACCGCCAGCGTGTGGCCGACCATTTCGGGAATGATCGTCGAGCGGCGCGACCAGGTCTTGTGGACGCGCTTCTCGTTCGCCTGATTCATTCGCGTGATGACTTTCAACAGCGGCTCGTCAATGAACGGCCCTTTTTTAATTGATCTTGCCATGATTCAGTTCTCAGTTCTCAGTTCTCAGTTCTGCGTCAGCAGACTGAAAACTACTTCTTGGCCCGGCGCACGATGAATTTATCGGTGCGCTTGTTATTGCGAGTCTTGTAGCCGCGCGTCGGCTGGCCCCACGGCGACACCGGGTGGCGACCGCCGGAGGTCTTGCCTTCGCCGCCGCCGTGCGGGTGATCCACAGGGTTCATCGCCACGCCGCGCACCTTCGGTCGGCGACCGAGCCAGCGCGTGCGGCCCGCTTTGCCGAGGCTGACGTTGCTATGCTCGATGTTGCCGATCTGGCCGACCGTCGCGTAGCACTCGATGTTGACGCGGCGAATCTCGCCGCTCGGCAGTCGAAGCTGCGCCCAGTCGCCTTCTTTAGCAACCAATTGCGCCGCGCCGCCTGCGGCACGCACCATCTGCGCGCCTTTGCCCGGTCGCAGCTCGACGTTGTGAATCGTCGTGCCGAGCGGGATGAAACGCAGCGGCAGGGCGTTGCCGATGATGATGTCGGCCTCGGGACCGCTTACGACTGTCTGCCCGACCTTCAACCCGAGCGGCGCGATGATGTAACGCTTCTCGCCGTCGACGTAGCTCAGGAGCGCGATGTTCGCCGAGCGGTTCGGATCGTATTCGATAGTCGCAACCTTGGCCGGGATGCCGGCCTTGTCGCGCTTGAAATCGATGATGCGATACTGGCGCTTGTTGCCGCCGCCGCGACGCCGCACAGTGATGTGGCCGTCGCTGTTGCGCCCCGAAATGCGCTTTTTCGGCGCCAACAGCGGCTCGTACGGCTTGTCCGTGGTAATCTCGTCGCGCGTCAGATAGGTCTGGTAGCGCCGCGCCGGTGATGTCGGTGTTAGCTTTTTAATTCCCATCACTTCCTCTTAAATGATGAAGGATGAACTGGCGGAGCTTACGCTCATTGCCGTCCAACAGGTTCTCTGCAATTTATCATTCATCATTCATCATTTCCTAGATGGCGTCTTCGTACATGATCGGCTTTTCGCCGCTCTTGAGCGTCACGTAAGCCTTTTTCCAGTCGGCGCGGCGGCCCACTTCGCGGCGCATCGGCAAACGCTTCTGCTTGCCGCGATAATTGACGACGCGCACCTGATCAACTTGCACCTTGAAGATATGCTCGACGGCGCGCTTGATCTCAAGCTTCGAGGCATGAACGTTGACCTTGAGGGTTAGCAACTGGCGGTCGTTGCCGTTGCGGCCCATCGCCTCCGGCTCGTCTTTCATCGTCAGCGCCTTCTCAGTGATGACCGGCCCTTTGATGATGTCCCAAATCGTTTTCATGACTATTCCTCTTGCGCTTCCGGCGCGCTCTCTTCGACCGGCGATTCCTCAGCTTGGACGGGTGATTCATCAGCTTGCGCCGGCTGCGCAGTCGCCACAGCGTTGCCGCCCAGTTGCTTGTCGATCAGCGCCGCTGCATCGCGCGTCAACGCCACCTGCTCGTGCGTCAGCAGGTTGTAGACATTGATGCCGCCGGGCGCAACACAGGTGATGTGTTGCAGGTTGCGCGACGACAGTGCCAGGTTGCCGTTGTCGAGCGCATCAACGATCAACGTGCGGCCTTCGAGCCCGAGCCCCGCAAGCGCCGCCACGAAATCTTTCGTCCGGTGCGTCTGCAACTCGAAGTTGTCAACGATGACCAGTCCGCCTTCGCGCAGGCGCTCGGAAAGCACGGCGCGAATCGCGCCGCGCCGCATCTTCTTCGGCAGGCGGTACGACCAGTCGCGCGGCTGCGGCCCGTGGACGTTTCCGCCGCCTTTCCAGAGCGGCGAGCGCAAACTCGCGATGCGGGCGCGGCCTGTGCCCTTCTGCTTCCAGAGCTTCCTGCCCGAACCGCGCACGTCGCCGCGCGTCTTCGTCGCGCTGGTGCCGGCGCGTTGATTCGCCATATAAGCTTTGACCGCTTCGTAAATCAGCGGCTTGTTGAGCGGCGCGCTAAACACGTCGTCAGACAACGTCAGCTCGCCGACCTCTTCGTTCTTCAGATTCTTAACCTTCACAACAGGCATGGTTTTGCTCCGCCAGGAGTCAGGAGTCAGGAGTCAGGAGTCAGAATTCGCTGCCGCGTCCATTCTGACTTCTGGCTCCTGGCTGCTGACTTCTACTGTGCCTTCTTGATTAACACGTATGCGCCATTCGGCCCCGGAACCGCGCCGTGAATCATCAGCAGATTGTTATCCGGATCAACGGCGACGACGCGCAGGTTCTTGATCGTCTTGCGCTCGTTGCCCATCTGGCCGGCCATCTTCGTGCCTTTATAAACACGCGACGGATAGGCCGATGCGCCGATGCCGCCGGGGGCGCGGTGAAACATCGAGCCGTGCGTCGCGCGACCGCCGCCGAAGCCGTGTCGCTTCATGAAGCCGGCGAATCCTCGCCCCTTCGAGCGCCCGATGATCTCGACCAGATCGTTCTGATTGAAGATATCAACCAGCACTTTATCGCCGACGTTGGTGCCATCCTCGCTCGCCTGGATGCGGACTTCGCGCAGCACGCGAGTCGGCGGCACGCCGGCACGCTTGAAATGCCCTTCGGTCGGCTTGTTCACCTTGCGCGGCGCTTTCTCTTCGACCAGGCCAAGCTGGACGGCGTCATAGCCATCCGTGTTGACCGTCTTCTTTTGCACGACGATACAGGGGCCGGCCTTGATCACCGTCACCGGTGTGACCGAACCGTCGTCGGCAAACAACTGCGTCATTCCGAGCTTCTTGCCAATAATTCCGTTGACCATGTTTCTAGTCCTGAGTGATGAATGATGAGTAATGAGTGTTGAGCCAAACGCGAACGGCGTTTTACTCATCACTGATTACTCATTACTCATTACTTTATTTGTGGTCCTTGCCGAAGGCTTTGATTTCAACATCCACGCCCGCCGGCAGGTCGAGCTTCATCAGCGCATCAACCGTCTGCGGCGTCGGGTCGAGAATGTCCATCAGCCGCTTGTGCGTGCGAATCTCGAACTGCTCGCGCGACTTCTTATCCACGTGCGGGCTGCGCAGCACGGTGTACTTGTTCTTCACCGTCGGCAGCGGAATCGGCCCGGCGACGCGCGCCCCCGTGCGCTTAGCCGTATCAACGATCTCAGCCGTTGACTGGTCAAGCACGCGGTAATCGTAAGCTTTCAAGCGGATGCGAATCTTTTCGTTCAGCATAATTCTCTTTCACTCGGCGCCCGCGCTGCTCATTGCCAGTAGCGTGAACGCTCACTTATTGCCTTCAAACCGGCTGCGAGAGCCACTCCAGCAGCCTGTTTCAGAGCTACTCCAGGATTTCAGAGACGGTGCCGGCGCCGACCGTGCGGCCGCCTTCGCGAATCGCAAACCGCAACCCCTTCTCCATCGCTAT
>JBJMGU010000192.1:0-11604 GCA_045807765.1 Blastocatellia bacterium | reverse complement strand
TTTGAAGAGTCGTCCAATGGACCTTCAAAGATTAAAGAACTTGATAGAAACTTTACCGGTTAAGCCTGAAAATAGACGACGAGCGCAGGTATTGAGTGATCTAGTCCGGAATCCTAAAAGACCAATGACAGAGCAAATGTGCAGAGATTTGGGGGATGCTTTTTTTGCGCTCTTCTGTCCAAACGATACAGTGATACTCACTACAAACATCAGAGATCACGAGCCGTTAGCTAATGCCCTTGGAAAGAATGTCGAGAGACCTTGACCCGCCGGCGTTAGAATATCCCTTTTCAACAATCAACCTGACAGCAGACGGGCTATAATTTGCCATAACGCAATAGACAGGTGAGCACGTAAGTTGTTAGATTTCTAGACTCGATAGCATATGCTGTAACGCCAAAAATCCCACGCGGCGGAATCGAGGATTATCGTGTCGAGCTAGATTCGGAATCCGCTTCGTGAGATAATGTGGCTTACCAGGCAAGTCTAGATAACGGTACAGCCTCCAGATCATCACAGAAGGGATTGAGAGCGATGAAATTCGGCGTCGTCGTGTTTCCGGGTTCCAATTGCGACCACGACACTTATCACGTCCTCAGCAAAGTCGTCGGCCAGCCTGTAGACTTCATCTGGCATCGGCAAAGCACGCTCAACGGCTGCGATGCGGTGATCCTGCCGGGCGGCTTCTCTTACGGTGATTATCTGCGCACCGGCGCCATTGCTCGCTTCAGCCCCGTCATGGGCGCGGTCAAAGAGTTCGCCTCGCGCGGCGGGCTGGTGATGGGCATCTGCAACGGCTTTCAGATTCTCTGCGAAGCCGGTCTGTTGCCGGGGGCGCTGCTGCGCAACGCCAACCTGAAGTTCATCTGCGGCCACGTGAACATGCGCGTCGAAACGACGGACACGCCGTTCACAGGTCATTGCCAGACCGGGCAGGTGCTTTCTGTGCCGATTGCTCACGGTGATGGCAACTATTACTGCGACGCCGCGACGCTCGCCGAGCTACAACGCGACAACCGCATCATCTTTCGCTACTCGGACGGGCAGGGCCAGACGAGCCGAGCGAGCAACCCGAACGGCTCGTTAGACCACATCGCCGGCATCTGCAACCGCGAGCGCAACGTGCTCGGCTTGATGCCGCACCCGGAGCGCGCCAGCGATATGCTGCTTGGGAGTCAGGACGGGCGGATTATCTTCTTTTCACTTGCCGACACACTGGCCGAGGTCGCAAAGGCGTCGTAAAGACTCCGGCCTAGTCGTTTTCTTTGCCCTTGCGTATCACCTGAATGCTGGTGCCATCGCCGGTGGACATGATCAATACCTTGGTGGGTTCGCCGTCGAGGAGTACGCCGCCCGGCATATTGACATGCTTTTTCGGCTTAATCTTTTCAACGTACCAATCCACAACCTTATCTATATCGTCGGCGGTGTGTAGTTGCGTCACGCCACCCTCGGGGCTGGCGACTTCCATCGCGACTTCGGCGCCGGGGTAAATCAGCGAGGCATCAAGCGTCGTCTTCACACTGCCCGGTGGAGGTGGCGGCGCGGGAGTGGGTGGGTGCGGGATGATGCCGCCTGCGGGCGTTGGCGGCGGCTTGCTTGATATCACGGGCGGAGGCGGCGGGGGCGGCGGCACAGGCTCACGCGAGAAGCGACCAAAGATCACGAAGGCAACGACGCCGACGCCGATCAGCAACGTCATCAGAATGCCGAGTATCACCATCAGCGCCGTCTTGCTATTCGACGGCGGCGCGCTGCCGATCACCGGCGGAACGACCGCCGGCGGATAGGTCGGCGAGGTGAAGCCGGCGTTGGCGGGGCGCGTCGGGTGATCGAAGGGCGGCGGCTCGACACCCGGCGCGTCGAGCGACCGCGTCGCCATCTCAGATTCGTCGACGCGGTTGCCGCACTGACGACAGAACTTTGCCGAAAACAACACACTCGCGCCGCAATGGTTACAGGTCGCTTCTTGCATAACTCGTGATTAGCTTACGTGAACGGCTTTCGCCTGCGCAAGGACGGGCCGCCCACATTGTCTGCCGCCATCACTTGAGCCAATGGCTTGCCCATCACATGGGGTCAGCTTGATTAAGCGGCAGCGGTCGGGTAGACTGACCGTCACTTTCCAACCTCGCTTGACGAGCCAGGCATATCGTATGAAGGAACCAGTCATCACCCCTGAAATCATTCGCAGTCACGGGCTCACCGACGATGAATACAACCGCGTCATCGAATTGCTGGGACGGGTGCCGACGTTTACCGAGCTTGGCATCTTTTCGGTAATGTGGTCAGAGCATTGCTCATACAAATCATCGCGCATTCATCTGAAGCGCTTGCCGACCACGGGCGAAGCGGTACTGCAAGGGCCAGGCGAAAACGCCGGGGTCATTGACATAGGTGGAGGGCTGGCCGCCGCCTTCAAGATCGAATCGCACAACCATCCGTCATTCATCGAGCCTTACCAGGGCGCGGCGACCGGCGTGGGCGGCATCCTGCGCGATGTCTTCACGATGGGGGCGCGCCCGCTCGCCGCCATGAATTCGCTGCACTTCGGGCCGCTCGCGGCTGGCGATGCCGCAGGCGATGAAGCGGAGGCCGTGACGGCGCGCAACCGCTCGATTGTCGCTGGCGTCGTTAAAGGCATCGGCGATTACGGCAATGCCTTCGGCGTGCCGACCATCGGCGGCGAAGTGCGCTTTGCGGATTGCTATTCGCGCAACCCGCTGGTCAACGCGTTCACGCTCGGCTTGATGCGCAAAGAGCAGATCTTTTATGGCCGCGCCGCCGGTGTCGGCAACCCCGTGATGTACGTCGGCGCCAAGACCGGGCGCGACGGCATTCACGGCGCGACGATGGCCAGCGAAGAGTTCGGCGAAGAGGCGCAATCCAAACGTCCGACTGTGCAAGTCGGCGATCCGTTTCTCGAAAAGCTCTTGCTCGAAGCCTGCCTCGAAGCCATGAAGGCCGGCGCCATCGTCGGCATACAAGACATGGGCGCTGCCGGATTGACCAGCTCGTCGAGCGAGATGGGCGCGCGCGCCGGCAATGGCATCGAGATCGATATCGAGCTGGTGCCGCAACGCGAGACCGGCATGACGCCTTACGAAATCATGCTGTCGGAGTCGCAAGAGCGCATGTTGATTGTCGCCGACCGCGGACGCGAACGCGAAGTCATTGATATCTTCCGCAAGTGGGAGCTAGACGCCGTGGTCATCGGCAGGGTCACAGATGACGGCCATCTACGGATCAAGCACAGCGAGCAAGTGGTCGCCGACATCCCTAATACGGCGCTTACGGATGAAGCGCCGGTCTATCATCGGCCTATCAAGCAACCCGACGCACCCGCGCCGATAGAGGTCACACAGGTCGAGCAATCTGCCGCCGAACTGGACGCCACTTTCATGCGGCTGATCGCACAGCCGACCATCGCCTCGAAAGAATGGGTCTATCGCCAGTACGACCACATGGTGAGGACTAATACAGTGGTTGCGCCCGGCTCGGACGCGGCGGTGATTCGCATCAAGGAAAAACGCCGTATGCTGGCGATGACGCTCGACTCGAACGCCCGTTACTGCGCGGTTGATCCGCGCGCCGGCGCGCGGCTGGTGATCGCCGAAGCTTGCCGCAACTTGACGGTGAGCGGGGCGCGCCCGCTGGCGCTGACCAACTGTTTGAACTTCGCCTCGCCCGAACGCCCAGAGGTGATGTGGCAATTCAGCGAAGTCATCGAAGGGATGAGCGAAGCCTGCCGGGTATTTGAAACACCTGTGACCGGCGGCAACGTCAGTTTCTATAATGAAACAGACGGGCGCGGCATCCATCCGACGCCGGTGATTGGGATGGTAGGGGTCATCGAAGACGCTCGACAGGTGACGACGCAATGGTTTGGGAATGATGACCGGGCTATCATCCTGTTGGGCGCGACGGCTGATGATCTCGGCGCCAGCGAATACGCGCTGGTGACACGCGGCAAGTTGCAAGGTCGCGTCCCCCTACTTGACCTTGATCTGGAGCGCCGCGTCCAGCGCGCTTGCCTGAAGGTGATTCAAGCCGGTCTGATTGAGTCGGCGCACGACTGCGCCGACGGCGGGCTAAGCGTGGCGCTTGCGGAGTGCGCTTTTTCGAGTTACCGCAAGCCGGCGGTCGGCTTTGCGGTAAACCTCGAAGGCAAGCTCTCACAAGCGGCGCTGCTGTTCGCCGAAACGCCATCGCGCATCGTTCTGTCTGCGCCGGACGCCAATGTCGAAGCGATTCTTGAGATTGCCGGCGCGCACCAGATTGCCGCAGCGGTGATCGGTCGAACAGGCGGCGAGCGCCTGCGGCTTGCGGTCAACGGCGAAACGGTGATTGATCGTCCGGTCGCAGAGATCGAATCGGCCTGGCGCGACATCTTGCCTCAGGCGCTGGAAGTCCCTTCGCTGCTCGCGGCAGAAGAGAGCCTGACGAGTTGAAGCGTCGAGAAAGCGGCTTTGACAATTCAGCAAACGGGCAGGTAATATACTGGTCTGCCAAAACGGGGCGTGGCTCAGCCTGGTAGAGCGCTCGGTTCGGGACCGAGAGGTCGTAGGTTCGAATCCTATCGCCCCGACTTCCAGATTCAAATAGTTAGGGAGAGTCAAAAGCTCTCCCTTTTTCTTTGTGTAGGATTTGTGACCGGCTTTTTCGTTTTCACGTCGGCCTATTTCTTCCCTTCTCGCTTCTCGACCCACCACCTCGGTCGACTTGCCCTACCCAGCCAGCCGTTTGAGCGCCGCCCGTTTGCCGGACTCTATGACATGCGTGTGACGCTCAATCATCCCGCCGTCGCAGTCGCTGAGGATATCTTTGATTGGCAGCGTCAGTTTTCCTGTTGACTATCCACAGGAGTTAAGTTAATCTCCTGTGGATAGTCAACAGGAAACATCTAGAGCAGGTCGAAAGCGGTTAGCCGTCGAGGCCGAAAGCTGGCGGCGAGCGGTTGACATGGTAACGCGGTTGCTTAAACCGTCAGAGGAATAATATATGACGTGGCTGCGAATCTTCTTTCACCGTTTGCGGGCAATGTTCTTGAAGGGCAAGCTGGAACAGGAACTTCAGGAAGAGATCCGTACGCATCTGGAGATGCAGACGGAAGAGTATCAGCGGCAAGGAATGAGTGCCGGTGCGGCGCGCAATGCGGCGTTGCGCCAGTTCGGCGGCGTCGAGCAGGTGAAGGAAACTTACAGGGACCGGCGCGGCCTGCCGCTAGTTGAGACAACTCTACAGGACCTGCGATACGCGCTGCGGATGCTGCGGAGGTCTCCGGGGTTCACTACAGTCGCCGTGGTGACACTCGCCCTCGGCATCGGCGCCAACACCGCCATCTTCAGTGTCATCAACGCCGTTTTGCTCAGGCCCCTGCCGTTTCGCAATCCTGAACGTATCGTCGCCCTATTCAATGCCTCGACTGAGAACCCTAGCGCGCGAGGCGAGTTCTCATACCCCAACTTCATCGATTATCAGGCGCGGGCGCGCTCTTTAGAATCCGTTGCGGCTTACGTCACCTCGGGTGCGGTCTTCTCCATGAACGACGAGCCGGAAGTTGTCACCGGGGCGGACGTTTCGGCTGAGTTGTTTCCGCTGCTCGGAGTGGAGCCGCTGCTTGGTCGCGGATTTATGGCTGAAGAGGATCGTCCCGGCGGGCCGCCGGTCGTCGTCCTCAGTTATCAATTCTGGCAAAGCCACTTCGGCGGTGATCGTCAGATCATCGGGCAAACGATTAAACTGAGCGGCAACCTGACCGTCATTGGCGTGATGCCGCCAGCCTTTAAGTTCCCGCTCAATTCAGAACAGCCCATCGAGTATTGGACGCCGCTCGGCCCCGAAGTGAGCGAGCGCTCGCGTACGCAACGGGGCTTGATCTTCCTGAACCTGGTTGGCCGGTCGAAAGAAGGCATCGCCCTTGAGCAGGTACAGACAGAGCTGACGGCCATCGCCAGCAGTCTTGAAGCCGAATATCCCGCCACAAACACCGGCAGGCGAGTCCGCGCCGTCTCCTTACATAAGGACCTGGTAGGCGAAATCCGGCCTGCCCTGCTCGCGCTATTCGGCGCCGTCGGGTTTGTGCTGCTGATCGCCTGCGCTAACGTCGCCAACTTGCTATTGGCGAGAGCCAGCGCCCGCAGTAAAGAGATGGCGCTCAGGGCCGCGCTCGGCGCTGGCCGCGGAAGAATCGTCAGGCAGCTGCTTGTCGAGAGCCTGCTGCTTGCTGCGCTTGGCGGGGCCGCGGGGCTGCTGCTCGCCGAGTGGAGCCTACAACTTTTTGTCGCCACAGGCCCCGCCGAGTTCCTGCGCGTCAACCGGATCGGCCTGGACGCGACGGTGCTCGCCTTCGCCTTCTTCGCCTCGCTTTTCACCGGCGTCGTGTTCGGCCTTGCGCCGGCTATGCAAGTCCGCAGAGTGGACTTGAATGAAGTCATGAAAGAAGGGATTAAGGGGTCAAGCGCGAGCCGTGCGGGTGGCCGCTTCCGCAGCGCCCTGGTGGTTAGCGAAGTGGCGTTGTCACTGGTCCTGGTCATAGGTGCAGGGCTGCTGATTAAGAGTTTCGGGCGTCTCCTTTCTATAGACCCCGGTTTCGAGCCTGACCGAGTTGTCGCCATGGCGCTTCCCCTCTCACCGAGCAAGTACCCAGGACCCGAGCAGAAGGCCATGTTTTTCCAGCAGGTTATTGAGCGGGTCAGGGGATTGCCCGGCGTTGAAGGAGCGGCCGCAACGACCCTGCTGCCGGTCGGTGAGGCTGACATCGTTTATAGCTTCGACGTCAAAGGACGCCCGCCGGCGATGCCGGGGAATGAGCCGAAGGCGCGCTTTCAGACTATCACCCCAGGCTACTTCGAGGTCATGCACATGGGCGTGCGCCGAGGCCGCACATTTACCGAGCGAGACACCATGTCGTCCTCCCAGGTGATCATCATCAACGAAGCACTGGCCCGGCGCTACTTCCCTGATGAAGAGCCGATTGGCAAATGGATAACCGACATTGACGAACAGCCCGCACGTGAGATTATCGGAATCGTCGGCGACGTACACCAGCGGGGGCTCGACGAAGAAGTTGTGCCGATTATGTACACTTCCAGCTTGCAGAGTTCTGCCGGCCAGATGGACTTGATCGTGCGCTCCATATCCAAGTCGCCCTCTGACCTCGTGCCGGCTGTGCGCCACGTCATTCGCGAGGTGAATCCGGGCCAACTTATCTACCGCACGCGAACCCTTGACGAACTGATCGCCAAGTCAGTTGCCCCGCGCCGCTTCAACATGCTGCTGCTGGCCGTATTCGCCTTCGTTGCGCTGGTCATGGCCGCAACCGGGATCTTCGGCGTGATGAGTTTCGCGGTGGCACAGCGCACGCGCGAGGTCGGCATCCGCATGGCGTTGGGGGCACAGAGACGAGACATCCTCAGGCTTATCGTCGGGCATGGCATGCTACTGGCGCTTCTCGGCATCGCCGTCGGGCTGACCGCCGCATTCGGCCTGACGCGGTTGATTTCGAGCTTGCTGTTCGGGGTGAGCGCAAGTGACCCGGTTACCTTCGCCGGCGTCGCCGCATTGCTGGTGATCGTCTTGTTGATCGCCTGCTACTTGCCGGCCCGGCGGGCGGCGAAGGTGGACCCGATGGTTGCGCTTCGTTACGAATAGGGTCAGCCTTCAATCCCGCGGTCTCGCATTGTATCGGACTTTGCTTTGTCCGTTCCTCGTAAAGGAGGGGTGACTGACTTGTTCATATTCACCCCGCCTCATTTCTTCCCTTCTCAAGTGTCCAGTAATCCTACCGGCTCATTCTGTGCGATGGTGCTCCGCTGCCAGAGCAACCCGGCGCATGAGCCAGCCCTGAGGTCTTGTGATAGTATAAGCACCGCCATGAAAGTTGCTCGATCTGACAAAGGAATGATTGTCGCTGCCCACCCGCTTGCGGCGGAGGCTGGTCACCAGGTATTCGCTAAAGGCGGCAATGCGGTGGAGGCCGCTGTGGCGGTCTCGCTGGCGCTCGGCGTCGTCGAGCCCTTCGCCTCCAGCCTGGGGGGCGGCGGCTTTATGATGATTGCGCCGCGCGGGCAACTCATAGAAACAGTGGTGATCGATGGTCGCGGCAAACTCTCATCACTGGCGACGGAAGAATACATCTATCCGAAAGGCGTGATGCTGCCCTGGGTGCCGAAGACCGGGCCGATGTCGGTTGCTGTTCCTGGATTGGGGCGAATGCTCGGCCTGGCGCTTGACCGTTTTAGCGGGCACCTGCCGCTCAGCGACCTGATCGGCCCGGCGATCCGCCTCGCCCGTGACGGCTTTACGGTCGGTGAAGTGTTCGTGTATTGCTCCTCCCTGTTTGAAGGCACCGTGCGGTCAACGCCCGAGTGCGCGCGAATTTTTTACCGTGACGGCGCGCGCTATAAGGCTGGCGAGCGCCTTGTTCAGAGCGATCTGGCGCGGGCTCTCGGCATCGTCGCCGAACAGGGATTTGAGTCGTGCTACACCGGTGAAATCGGCAGGGCGATGCGGCGCACCGTCAACGCCACAGGGCCTGTATGGGGAGAAGACGACCTGCGCGCTTATGAAGCGAAGCTCCGGCAACCCTTGTTAGCTGAAGTGGCCGGACACCAGATCGCCACGACGGGGCCGCCTTCGCGGGGCGGTGCCGGCATCATCCGCACGCTTCAGAGTTATGACAGCGACCCTGTGCGGCTGGCGCCGACGATTCGGTCGACGTTTCGGGAATTGCATCCGCTGATCGGCGACCCGGACCTTGTCGAGTTTGCCCTGTCGAATCTGGTTGAAGGCGCGGAGTCTCCGTCGCCCGGCGGCGGCACGACTCACTTCGTAGTCGTTGATGGCGAAGGCACGATTGTGACGATGAGCCAGACCATCGGCCACTTCTTCGGCAGCGGCGTCGTGGTCGAAGGCTTCGGCATTGTGCTCAACGACGACATCTCGGACATGGAGCGCAAGCCCGGACATCCGAATTCCGTCGGGCCGAATAAGCGCTCGGTGGCCAACATGGCGCCGACCATCGTCTTCCGAAACGGCAAGCCGCGATTGGCGCTGGGGACACCGGGCAGCTTGCGAATATTCCCGGCCATGGCACAGGTGATCGGCAAGGTAGTGTTCGAGGGGCTGGCTCTTGAGGCGGCGGTTGCGGCGGGCCGAATCCACTGGGAGGAGAATCGCTTCTTCTTTGAAGGCGACATTGCCGCAGACGTTCGGGCGCGGGCACAGCAGGAACTCGACGACCCCGTAGATGAACGGCGCTCGCAGGACCTCTTCTTTGGCGGCATTCACGGGGTCGAAGTCGCCGAGGATGGGACGATCATCGGCGTCGCTGATCCCCGGCGCGAAGGCGTTGCCCTCGGGCTCTAGCCCCGACGCATAAGACAAACGATGAACGAACAAGCATTCGAAAAGGTAAGAGGACGATGAAGGAGCCCCTGGAGCGTGCAAGCGCAGAGCAGCCGAATGACCGCCGCCGCGCCCACGATGAGCGATTCTTTGCCAGCCGTCGCGACCTCCTGAAAGGCGTTGCCGCTCTAGCTACCCTGCCGCTGATTGCCGACCTGCCCGCCTACGCCGTGGCCAACTCTGAAGCACCACACACGACTTCCATTATGAGCGCCGGACGCGAGCAATCCTTTGACGCCGACTGGCGATTCTTTCTCGGCGATGCTGCCGGCGCTGAACGCCCGGAGTTTGACGACCGTCACTGGCGTATGCTCGATGTGCCGCACGATTGGAGCATAGAAGACTTGCCTGCCCGCCTTGAGAGCACCGGCGAAGCGACGTTGTGGGGCAACAACGCTCCGACTCGCATCGGCCCTTTCGACGCCGATGCAAGCGAAGGCAAGTCATCCACAGGCTTTGTCGTCGGCGGCACCGGCTGGTATCGCAAGCGCTTCTCGATTGCGTTGCCTGCTGCGCGCCGCCGCGTTGAAATGCGCTTTGATGGAGTCTACATGGATGCGGACGTGTGGCTCAATGGCCAGCACCTCGGCAACCACCCTTACGGCTATACAAGTTTTAGCTTCGACCTGACACCACACATCAAACCCGGCGCGGATAATCTGCTTGCCGTGCGTGTACGCAATCTCGGTAAGAACAGTCGCTGGTATTCCGGCTCCGGCATCTACAGGCACGTGTGGCTAACGGTCACGGGTGACGTGCGGGTGTCGACCTGGGGTGTCAGCGTGACCACGCCGGCGATTTCCTCTGAAGCCGCAATGGTGAAGGTGGTAACGACAGTCGAGAACCACAGCGCGACGTCGCAGGAAGTCACCGCCCGCGCCCGCTTACTCGGCCCCAATGGCGCAGAGGTGGCGAAAGCCGAGGCCATGCGCGCCGTCCCCGCAGGCGGCTCCACAGAGATTGACCATAACCTCACCGTCCAAGCGCCGAAGCTCTGGTCTTGCAGTGCGCCGCCGCTTTACCGCGCCGAGGTGGAGCTTGTCGCGGGTCGTGAAGTCATCGATCAGACATCGGCGGTTTTTGGGATACGCACTATCGAGGTAGACGCTGAACGCGGTCTGCGGATCAACGGCGAGGTAGTTAAACTCAAGGGC
Source organism: Blastocatellia bacterium (assembly GCA_045807765.1). Lineage (GTDB taxonomy): Bacteria > Acidobacteriota > Blastocatellia > UBA7656 > UBA7656 > DATENM01. The sequence goes on along the minus strand of JBJMGU010000192.1, from coordinate 1,042 downwards.
GGCTGCCTTCACCACGACAACGGGGTGCTTGGCGCCGCTGCCATTGATCGCGCCGAAGAACGCCGCGTCGAGCTGATGAAGGCCAATGGCTTTAACGCCATTCGCACCAGCCACAACCCGCCGTCGCCGGCATTTCTCGACGCCTGTGACCGGCTCGGCATGCTGGTGATTGACGAGGCATTCGACATGTGGCGGGCTGCCAAGAATCCTGAAGACTACCACCGCTTCTTCGACGAGTGGTGGCAGCGTGACCTGCGCAGCATGGTGCAGCGTGACCGCAATCATCCCTCTGTAATCATGTGGAGCATCGGCAACGAGATTCACGAGCGCGCTGAACCGGAAGGCGTCGCCATCGCCGAGCGACTCGTCACCGAAATCAAGCAACTCGACCAAACGCGACCGACGACCCAGGCAGTCTGCCATTTCTGGGACTACCCCGGACGCAAGTGGCCTGAGACCGACCCGGCCTTCAAGCACGTCGAAGTCGGCGGCTACAACTACAAGTGGCAGGAGTACGAGCCCGACCATGCGCGCCACCCGCAGCGGCTGATCTGTGGAACCGAGTCGTTCCCGCTTGAAGCCTTCGACAACTGGCAGATGGTCGAGGCCCACCCGTATGTCATCGGCGATTTCGTCTGGACCGGCATGGACTATCTCGGCGAAACCGGCATCGGCCATGTGCATCTGGATAAGCAGACATCTTATGAGCTGCAACCGTTCCCCTGGTTCAACGCCTACTGCGGCGACATTGATCTGATCGGCGGCAAGAAGGCGCAGTCGTATTACCGTGACGTTGTGTGGCGCAACAGCCAGCTCGAAATGGCTGTGCAGCGGCCAGTGCCGGAAGGGCACAAGGAAACGATCAGCGCCTGGGGTTGGTCCGATGAGTTGCGCAGTTGGACCTGGCCCGGCGCCGAGGGCCGACCGCTGAGGGTGCGCGTTTACACTCGCGGCGACTCGGTGCGCCTGCGGCTAAACGGCAAGGAAGTCGGCGCGGCCCCGGTTAATGCCGATACCAAACTGCGGGCTGAGTTCAGTGTTC
>JBJMGU010000191.1:0-6268 GCA_045807765.1 Blastocatellia bacterium | reverse complement strand
GGCCATGGGTTCAATCCCCATCGCCGGCTTCATCACAGGTCAGTTGGCATCGAGCCGGCAGCGGCGCAAATGCCTCCGGCTTTGACACAGGAGAGTTATGGCAAAAGAGAAGTTTGATCGCAGCAAGCCGCACGTCAACGTCGGCACCATCGGCCACATCGATCACGGCAAGACGACCTTGACCGCCGCCATCACCAAGGTCTTAGCCAAGCACAACCCCAAGATCACCTTCCGCTCCTTCGATTCCATCGATAACGCCCCGGAAGAGAAAGCCCGCGGCATTACAATCGCTACCGCCCACGTCGAATACGAGACCGCCAATCGCCATTATGCGCACGTCGATTGTCCGGGCCACGCCGACTACATCAAAAACATGATCACCGGGGCGGCGCAGATGGACGGCGCCATCTTAGTCGTTGCCGCCACCGACGGCCCCATGCCGCAGACCCGCGAGCACATCCTTTTGGCGCGCCAGGTCGGCGTCCCGGCGATGGTCGTCTTTATGAACAAGGTGGATGCGGTCGATGACCCTGAGCTCTTAGACCTGGTCGAGTTGGAAGTCCGCGAGCTGCTGTCAAGCTATCAGTTCCCCGGCGACGATATTCCGATCATCCGCGGCTCGGCCTTAGGGGCGCTCAACGGCGAAGCCAACTGGGAGAAGACCATCGATGAGCTGATGGAGGCCGTTGATAGCTACATACCGCAGCCGGCAAGAGAAGTCGATAAGCCGTTTTTGATGCCGGTCGAAGACATTTTTTCGATCAGTGGGCGGGGGACGGTGGCGACGGGAAGGATCGAGCGTGGGCAGGTGAAGGTGGGCGAAGAGGTGGAGATCGTCGGCATCAAGCCGACGCGCAAGACGGTGGTGACGGGCGTGGAGATGTTCAAGAAGCTGCTCGACAGTGGGATGGCGGGCGACAATGTGGGATTGCTGCTCAGGGGAGTAGATCGCAAGGAGATCGAGCGCGGGCAGGTCATTTCAAAGCCGGGGAGCATCACGCCGCACACGAAGTTCAAGGCGGAGGTGTATGTGCTGACGAAGGAAGAGGGTGGAAGGCACACGCCGTTTTTCAGTGGGTACCGGCCGCAGTTTTATTTTCGGACGACGGATGTGACGGGAGTGGCGCAGTTACCGGAGGGAGTGGAGATGGTGATGCCTGGGGATAATTCGCAGTTGGAGATCGAGTTGATCAACCCGATAGCGATGGAGAAGGGGTTGCGGTTTGCGATTCGCGAAGGCGGCCGCACGGTCGGCGCCGGCACCGTCTCTGAAATCCTGGAGTAGCTCTGAAACAGGCTGCTGGAGTGGCTTTCGCGGCTGCGGCAGCCGTTCGTTGCGCCGATTGTAAGATCGCGCTTTTTAAGTTGAGGATTTATGGCGAGAGATAACATTACGTTACAATGCACCGAGTGCAAGAATCGCAATTATGTGACGACCAAGAACAAGAAGACGACCCCCGACCGTCTTGAGTTCAAGAAGTTTTGCAACAAGTGCCGTGCACATCGCGCGCATAAGGAAACGAAGTAAAGTGATGAGTTGGAAGTGATGCGTGATGAGGGAGCCGCGTACTCAACTCATCACGCATCACTCATCACTGATTTTAGGGGTATAGTGTTAGCGGCTAGCACGGCGGTCTCCAAAACCGTAAGGCCGGGTTCGAATCCTGGTACCCCTGTTCGTTAGTTGTAGAGGTGGTGCAATGAGTCGAGTGACTGAGTTTTCAGATGATGATAAGGCGTTGAGCGCGGCTGCGGAGCGCGATACGGGCAGTGAAGAGAGTGGCGAGCGCCCGTCGCGTGTGCCGAAGCCTTCGTTCGGCGGGCGCATCGGCGAGTTCTATCAGAATGTTAAACTCGAACTGCGCAAGACAAGCTGGCCGACGCGCAACGAAGTCTGGAACACGACGGTTGTTGTCCTGGTAGCCATCTTCTTCTTCGGCTTTTACCTCTGGGGCGTTGACCGCCTCATTACCCTCGGCTTCGAGGCGCTCGAAAAAGTCTTTCGCTAGGCACGGACGTTATGCCCACAAACTGGTACATTATTCACACCTATTCGGGCTACGAGAAGAAAGTGCGCGAGTCGTTGCAATCGCGCATCCAGGCCTACGACATGGGCGACCAGATCCATCAGGTACTGGTGCCGACTGAAACCGTTGTCGAGATGCGCGGGTCGAAGCGTGTCGAGACCTCGCGCATGATTTTTCCCGGCTACGTGCTGGTCGAGATCGAGACGGACGAGAATGCCGAAGTCAGCGAGAAGACCTGGCACTTGATTAAGTCAACGCCGAAGGTGACCGGCTTTGTCGGCGGCCAGAAGCCGACGCCGCTGACGGCTGAAGAGGTTGACCAGATCGTGCATCACGTTACCGAGGCGGCAGAGAAGCCGAAACCGAAGCATACGTTTGCGCACGGCGAGCATGTTCGCATCCTGTCGGGGCCGTTCAGCGGCTTTACAGGTCAGGTCGAAGAGATCAACCCTGACAAGGGCGTGCTCAAGGTGATGGTAACGATTTTCGGGCGTTCGACGCCCGTTGAATTGAACTTCCTCGACGTTGAGAAATTGACGTTCTCGGAAGAAGAATAAAGTAGTTGCCAGTTGTCAGTTGTCAGATCGGAAAATCCCGGCTGGCAACTGAGAACTGGCAACTGCGATAGGAAAGGGGAGAGTTTCAGCCTGACCAGGCTGGCTCGCAAGCGACCCAATTATGGCAAAGAAGATTACTGCGTACATCAAGCTGCAAGTCCCGGCGGGGAAAGCGAACCCCGCACCTCCAATCGGCCCGGCGCTCGGCCAGCACGGCGTCAACATCATGGAGTTCTGCAAGGCGTTCAACGCCAAGACCGCCAACGTCGGTGATATGAAAATCCCCGTCGTCATCACGGTCTACGCGGATCGCTCCTTCACCTTTATCACCAAGACGCCGCCGGCCACCGACTTGATCAAGAAGGCGGTCGGTATCGAGAAAGGCTCGGCGCGGCCCAACCGCGATAAGATCGGGCGCATCTCGCGCAAGCAGATCGAAGAGATTGCGCGCACCAAGATGCCCGACCTCAACACCACGTCGCTCGAATCGGCCATGCGAACAATCGAAGGGTCGGCGCGCAACATGGGGCTGGAAATCGTAGACTAACCGTCCACGCCGCCCTCTGGCGACTTGCGCTTCTGCCCGAAGACGCTGAAACTGGCTCCCGTAGTCTGTTTCGCGGCAGGTGGTTGCGCCGGTCTCGGGAGCCGCGCGGACGCCTTGAGGGAGTGGTCGCCGCCCGTTTATGGCCGGCCACGCTAACTACCTGGAGAGAAATTATGGCAGGAAAGAAATACAGAGCGGCGGTTGAACAGATCGAGACCAACCGGCTCTATACGGTCCCGGAAGCGGTCGAGCTTGCCAAGAAGATCGCCTACGCGAAGTTTGATGAAACGGTTGAACTGGATATGACGCTCGGCGTTGACCCGCGCAAAGCCGACCAGATGGTGCGCGGCACGGTAGTGCTGCCGCACGGGCTCGGCAAGTCGAAGCGCGTCGTGGTCATTGCCGGGACGCCCGACAAGCTGCAAGAGGCGCAGGATGCCGGCGCCGACGAATCGGGCGGCGACGACATCGTCACCCGCATCAAGGGCGGCTGGCTCGACTTCGACGCGCTGATTGCGACGCCCGACATGATGCGCGGTGTCGGTCAGCTCGGAAAAATCCTCGGCCCGCGCGGCTTGATGCCGAACCCGAAGACCGGCACTGTGACCGCAGACGTGGCGCGCGCCGTGCGCGAAACCAAGGCCGGTAAGGTCGAGTTCCGCGTTGACAAAACGGGCGTCATCCATGCCCCGGTCGGCAAAGTGAGCTTCGAGCCGCAACTGCTCGCCGAAAACGCCAAGACGCTGATTGATGCGGTGATGCGCGCCAAGCCGTCGGCGGCCAAAGGCAAGTACGTTAAGAACGCGACGCTCTCGTCCACGATGGGGCCGGGCATCAAGTTGAACACATCTGAATTTTAGATTTTGGATTGCCGATTTTGGATTAAGGAAATCAGCGCCATCGCGGAATCCCTTTGATCCAAAATCTAAAATCCAAAATCGGCTGGGAGAAGAATTGTGAAAACAAGGGCACAGAAACAGCAGGAGATAGATGTTCTCCACCAGGAGTTTCAGGAGTCGCCGCACGCGCTGCTCGTCGGCTTTCAAGGCATTAAGGTCGGCGACGACGAGCGCTTGCGCCGCGAATTGCGCCAGGCGAACCTGAGCTACCGCGTTGTGAAGAACACCCTGGCCATCCGCGCCGCCGAAGGCACGCCGATGGATTCGATCAAGGAAAACTTCACCGGCGCGACGGCCATCGCTTTGTCGAAAGACGATCCGGTGACCCTCGCCAAGGTGTTGTCAAAGTGGGCCAAAGAAAGCCCGGTCTTTTCCTTCAAGGCGGGCATCGTTGAAGGCCAGGCTATCCGCGTGCAGGACATCGAGGCGATTGCCACGATGCCGTCGAAGGAAGAGCTGGTCTCGAAGATCATGTTCCTGATCAACAGCGGCGCGCAGCGGCTGGCGGTGGTGACCGCTGGTGTGGCGCGCAATCTTGCGGTGGTCGTTGATCAGGTGCGCGCGCAGAAAGAAAACGCATAGAGATTTTAGATTTTGGATTGAGGGAAAGGCGGCGCGGTTCAACCTGCGGCGCTCTGCCAATCCAAAATCAGAAGTGCCGCTTTGCAGCGTGTCAGTGGGGCGGCGTGGCAGGCAGGCCAATGTCGGAGATGCACCGGCGAGGCCGCCGAGCGTTAGCCGGTCGAGCGGCGGGCTAACAGGCAGAAGATTTTAAGAGGAGAGTATAGAATATGTCGGCAGAAAGACTTCAAGGAATCGTTGATCAGATTAAAGACCTCACGTTGTTGGAAGCGTCACAACTGGTGAAGATGATGGAAGAGACCTTCGGCGTGTCGGCGGCGGCGGCGGCAGTTGCGGCGGCCCCGGCGGCGGGCGGTGCAGCGGCCCCGGTCGTGGAAGAGAAGGATGAGTTCGATGTCATCCTCACCGGCCTGGCTGACCCCGGCAAGAAGATCGGCGTCATCAAGGTCGTGCGCGAGATCACCAACCTCGGCCTCAAGGAAGCCAAGGACTTGGTCGAAGGCGCACCCAAGGCCGTCAAGGAAGCCGCGCCCAAGGACGAGGCTGAGGCCCTTCGCAAGAAACTCACAGATGCGGGCGCGACCGTTGAGCTGAAGTAGGAGACAGGTGTTGGGTGCTGGGTATTAGGTGTTGGAGATTTGCAATTGTGATTTCTCCGACCCTAACACCCGACACCCAACACACGGTCCCTATCGCGGCTTGACCGATCCCGCGACTTCTGTGTAAAATCTTGATTCAGGACGTTAAAGGACGGCGACGGTAATAAAATTAAGTTTGCGCTCAAAAATTCGCGAAGCTCGCGGTTGGATGAGGTGTCTCCAGCCGTGCTTCGCATTTGTGTCTGCGAAAATTCGTTGGCTTGCAGTGAGGCCACAACATTTCAGCTTTGAAGTTGAATCGCAATACACACCCCGTTTTGCGTACAAAAGCTTCTCCAACCAGGCTGGGACGGGTGTGCCGCCCTGCAAGCTTTTTCTTGCCTTCTGATCAAGGAGAGATATGTCAGCACAACTCAACAACGGCAACGGCGTAGGCCGTGAGCGGTTCGATTTTTCACGCATCAAAACGGCCATTCGCATCCCCAATCTGATCGAGGTGCAGCGCCAGTCGTACAATCGCTTCCTGCAGATGGATCTGCTGCCGGCGGAACGCGAGAACATTGGCCTGCAAGCGGTCTTCCGCTCGGTCTTCCCGATCACCGACTTCCGCGAAACCTCGCAGCTCGATTTCGTTGAGTATTCCATCGGCAACTGGCAATGCAAGTGCGGCCAGTTGGAAGGTCTTTATCACCTGCGCACCAACTGTCGCTCTTGCGGCAACATCCTGCGCGTCAATCCTTATCAGGCCGAAGACGTGGTCTGCTCGCAGTGCGGCACGATGAATACCGTGTCGCCGGTGCTGTGCGACAATTGCGGCGAGCCTGTGACCTTGCAGCATAAGCACTCGGAAAAAGAGTGCCAGGAAAAATCGATGACCTATGCCGTGCCCTTGAAGGTCAAGATTCGCCTGACCGTCTGGGACACCGACGAAGATACCGGCCAGAAGTCTATCCGCGACATCAAAGAAGAAGAGGTCTTCTTTGGCGAAATTCCGCTGATGACCGATAACGGCACCTTCATCATCAACGGCACCGAGCGCGTCATCGTCAGCCAGTTG
>JBJMGU010000190.1:0-16248 GCA_045807765.1 Blastocatellia bacterium | reverse complement strand
CGAGCGCGACCGCCGGTAGCGGGAGCGGCGGTGGTGGCGGCGGAGGAGGCGGAGGCGGCACGCCACAGAATGTCGTCTGGACCGGCATGGTCAACTGCACGGCCAGCGGCAACAGCTTGCAGAAAAACGGCGGGCGCGATGATTCGGCGGACGCCGGCGCCCGCTCGCAGCAAGCGCTGGCCTCAGGTGACGGCTACTTGCAATTCACCGCGCAGGAGACCAACAAGCTGCGCTTCTGCGGCCTGGCGCGCAACCCGGCGGTGCCGGATTACGCGGGTATAGATTTCGCGATCAAGCTGACGGATTATGGGATCGCTGAAGTGCGCGAAGGCAACGTCTACAAGTGGGAGACCCCTTATACGAGCGGCGATGTCTTCCGCATCAGCATCGAAGGGGGAGTGGTGAAGTATTACAAGAACGGCACGGCGTTCTACAGCAGCGCGCGGGCTGTGAGTTATCCGCTGATCGTCGAAGCGGCATTCATTGCGTTGAGCGGCACCATCGCTAACGCGGTGATTGCGGCGACGACCGGCACCCTGGCCAGAAGCGAAGCACCACAATCAACCGACACGCTACGGCTGGCCGTCTGGTCAGGCGCGGAAGTCGGGTTTGAATCTTTCGACAAGCGATTGGTTATGGCATTGCAGCGCCGGCGCAGCCACGCGGCGTCATAAAATTGCGTCTGGTTCTCTCGACGATGACGCAATGCAGGGGCGGCGGCTCGCAAGGGGCGCCGCCTTTTTATTGGTCGATTGCTGTAGGATCGAATAGGAGCGGGAAGAACTGGCCGCCCATCAGCTCGCCGCTCGGAATCACCGGCACGCCTTCGAGCAGCGGCGCGTTGCTGGCCGACCGGACACCATCGCGGAAGACGTTGATGACCGTGGCGCGGCGCGGACGGTCGCTCAGGTTGGCGAACGAGCCGTGAATCATGCGTGGATGATGGAAAGCCGCTTCGCCTTTCTTTAATTCGATGGCGGCGGGTTTGAACTGCCGGCGCTGCTCGTCGGTCAACACCGATTGAATGGCGTCCATGTTGCCGGCGAGTCCGGTGATCGGCAGATCGGGCCAAAGGTGGCTGCCGGGAATGTAATGCAGACAACCATTGTCGCGGGTGGCGTCGTCGAGACCGATCCAGCAGGTCAGGTGCGCCAGCGGCTGCGTCCGCGTCCAGTAAGAATAATCCTGATGCCATGCGACCACGCCGCCGTCGTGCGCCGGCTTCGAGAACAACTGGTCATGCCAGAAGCGCACCGCGCCGCCCAGCAGTTGCGCCGCTGGCACAGTGAAAGCCGGATTCCACAGCAGGTCATGAAAGCTCGCCGCGATGCGCCACGCGCCGAGCGCATGAAAGAGCGTCGTATCGGGATCAGCGGATTCGTTAGAGTGGAACTCGTAAAACAGGTGATGCCGCGGGTGCGCCGGGTCAACCAGCGTGACAAGCTCCCGCCGCAAGACTTCAACCTGTTCGTCTGTCAAGATGCGAACGCCCGCAAGATAACCGTTAGCTTCGAAGAAGGCAATCTGCTCATCATTCAGCCGGTAGCGTGCCCACTCGTCAGCTGTTCGCGGCAGCTTGATGAGATCGCTGATTAGCTCGTGATAAAGCGATAAGTCATCGTGCATGGCTGATGCTTGTATGCCAGAAACGCGGCGCGCCATCAAGCGGCGGGCCGGCGCCAGAGGAGCATGCCCGGAGCCGGCATTACATTGATTTATTATCTCGGCAGCAGTAGGATGGCCCCAGTTTGTGGATGCCTTTGGCAGCAGTACTCTAACCTCGTGGAGAAAACTATGCAGATCAGGAGTACCGTCGTAAGTGTTGCCGCTTTGCTCATGCTCAGTTTCCTGATGTTCGAGTCGGCGGAAGCCGTGAAAGCGGCTGGCTGGTCTACGAATGGGCCGAAGATCGTCAACCTCGCCGGCGGGCAGTTCATTATCGCCGGCATCAACTGGTACGGCTTCGAGACCAGAGATAAAGTCGCGCACGGCCTCTACGCCCAGGATTACAAAACGATTATCGATCAGGTCAAGCAGTACGGCTACAACACCATCCGCATCCCGTTCTCTAACGAGATGTGGGAGGTCAACCCCATTCCCAACTCGAACACGTCGAGCGCCTGCGCGAGTTGCAAGGGCAAGCACGCGCGCGACGTGTTGGCTTTGATCGTCAACTACGCCGGCTCCATCGGCCTGCATGTGATCCTCGACAACCACCGCTCCGAAGCCGGCAACTCCGCCGAAGGCAATGGGCTGTGGTACTACACGTCGGGCGGCAACTCGTACACCGAGCAGAAATGGATCAACGACTGGGTGAGCGCCCAGCAGTGGGTGCATGGCATCAAGCAGACGCTCGGCGCGACCGACACGGTCGTTGTGAATTACTTGGCTTCGGACGGCTTCCCCACGGTGCTGGGCTATGACCTGCGCAACGAACCGCATACACCCTCGCGGACGGCTTATCTGAGTGGCGCGACCTGGGGCAGTGGCGATGGCATCTCGCCGGCGACCAACCCGAACCCGAATCCGTTCACGCCGTCCTGTGTGGCGACGGGGAGTTGTCATGACTGGCGGCTGGCGGCGGAGCGCTGCGGCGACACCATCCTCGGCGAAGCCTTCAGAAACGGTTGGGACCACCCGCTCATCTTTGTCGAAGGCATCAGCAACTATCCGACGGCGGCTGGGACACCGGCCAATGGCCCGTACGACGGCTACTGGTGGGGCGGCAACCTGCTGGGCGTCAACGGCAATGCCAGGAACCCCGGCGCGCCCATCGTCTTGAACGCCGGCGGCAGCGCTTCGGGCCTCGGCCCGGCGGTGAATAATCAAGTGGTCTACTCGGCGCACGACTATGGTCCGAGCCTTTACCAGCAGCCGTGGTTCAACTCCGGCACTTGCTACTTCAGCGGCTGCTCGTCGTCGAGCCTGGCCGACGTCTGGAAGAAGTTCTGGGCGCACCTCAACTTGACGAACGGCGTCAACCCGGTCGGCCCGAACAATACGGCCTACCCCTGGGGCAACACCGGCCACGGCGGCTATACGCAAGCGCCGATGTGGATTGGTGAGTTCGGCACGGGCAAGACCGACGCCGACATCGTCTCGGCGGGCGCGGGCTCGCAGGGCCAGTGGTTCACCGACATGATCAACTTCATTCAGAGCAGCTACGTGACCGGCGGGGGAAACTATTCGGGCGTTCCCGTGTCGTACCTGAACTGGACTTACTGGTCGCTCAACAACGAAGACAGTTTCGGGCTGCTCGGTAACGGCTACACCGGCCTGGCGAATAGCAAGAAAGAATATTCGTTCCTGTGCGCCATCCAGCAAGCGCCGTTTGCCGTGGCGAACTGCGGCTCAACGGGAGCGCTTCCCAATCCGCAGTAGCGAAACGAACGCCGAGACACGGAGAAGGCACGGAATTTTCTCCGTGCCTCCTCCGTGTCTCGGCGCATGCGTGCTTATCTTGCCTACTTCGATAACACTTCTTTAAAGAATTCAAGGGCGCGCGGGTCGCCGGTCTGGCCGAGCCAGAACATCGCCTGCTTGCGCACTTCAGGCTTGGCATGGGTTTTGGCGATCTTGATTAGCAGCGGCACAGCTTCGTCTTTCGGGCGCTGGCTAATGGCAAAGACCGCCTGCTTCTGCACGTCTGTGTCGGCGTCCTCGCTCTCGACGGTTTTGCCCAGCACGTCGAGCGAGCGCTGGCCGGCGCGCTGGCCGATCCAGAAGAGCGCCTGCTTCTTCAGGTCGTTGTCGCTATCGCTTTCGGCGACGCGGATCAAAAAGTTGGTGCCCTCGTCGCTGCCGCTTCGCTTCTGGTCGTCGCCATCTCTATCTTTATTGACGAAGGCGGCGAAGATGATCTGCTTCTTCACCTCGTGGTTGTTGATCGTGCCATAGATGCTCTGCAAGGTTGTCATCGCCTGCGGGTCGCTGCTGATGCCGAGCGAGAAGGCCGCCTGCTTGCGCAGCTCGGTATTTTCCTGTTCGTTGCGGACGACTTCACCGAGATAAGGGTGGCTGCCCGGCAACTGGCCCATCCAAAAGACTGCCGACTGGCGCACCTTGTTGTTGGTTGAGTTGCGCGCAAAGCCTTCGATGATTCCCTCGACGCGCGCATCGTCGTGCATGGCAATAGAGATCACGGCATTCTCGGCGGTCTTCGTCGAGTTGTTGCCGTCAATGATGCCGCGCAGCAGGGTCAGGCTTTCATCTGCGGTGGCGCGGCCCATCCAGTAGACCGGGTAGCCGCTGAAGCTATGCTCGCGGTCGAGGTTGTATAGCTCGACGCGCTCAAGCGCTGTGCCGGCGGCGTCATACTGCAAGAAGACGCCGAGGTTGCGCGTCTCGATGCGCTGGCCTTTCTGATAGGCGATGCCGTTAACGATGGTTCTGCCGCCGCGCTCGTTGGTGAACTCGGCATCCACGCAGACGCCTGGGCGCACGTCGAATTGATAGCCGGCCCAGAAGCGCGATTGCGCGGCGCGCCCACGGCTGATGGCGTTGTCGAGCTTGCCGCGCAGGCTGGTGCCGTCAACCGGCGTGAAGTTGCCGCGCTGTGCATAAGTGTGATCGGCAACCGTCAGGCTGACCACGAAGAGTAGGGCGATGGTGCAAAGAATCTTTTTCATGATGATCTCCTTTCGATGGCGCTGCGCTCGGCGGGCACAATGGCGAACGCGCATAGAACAGTCCCGTCAGGGACGCAATGTTTATAGCTCAAAGCACTCAAACCCCGTGCAAGCCCTGTAGGGGCGCAATGTCAACATTCCGCTCCTGACGGAGCTTGGCTCCATTTACGCGGTGCCTCTATAAACATTGCGCTCCTACGGGGCTGGAGAGCTTCATATACGCCCGACAACAAGTACTACTTCAGCAGGTCTTCGATAAACTTGACGGCTTCCGGGTCGCGGCTCTGGCCGATCCAGAAGATGGCTTCCTTGCGCAGCTCCGGCGCGGCGTCGGATTTGCCGATGGCCATCAGCTTATGCAGCGCCGCCTTCTTATCCCGCGCCTGGGTGAGCGAGAAGATGATCTTCTTCTTCACCTCAAGCGCCTTCTCCGAGTCATAAAGCTGGCTGAGAAAATCCACCGTGTTGTCGCCGCCGGTCTGCGCCAGCCAGAAGACGGTTTCGCCGCGCACTTCGGGGTCATCGCTGCTGCGCACCACATCCATGAGCTTGGCGCGCGCTTTCTGATTGTTCATCTGCGAGAGCGAGAAGATGATCTTCTTGCGAATCTCGGTGTCGCGCTCGCCGTCGAGCAGGCTGATCAGCTCGTCCGCCGCCTGGTCGCCGCCGCGTTGGCCGACCCAGAAGATGGCTTCCTGGCGAGACGCTTTGTCAGTGGCGGTGCGGGCGATCTCGAAGAGCTTGGCGCGCGCCGCATCCGAATGACGCTGAGTCAGAGCGAAGATGACACGCTTGCGAATCTGCGGGTCCTGGTCGGCGTCAAAGATTTGCACGAGCAACTGATCATTGCTCGGATTGTCGCGCTGGCTGACCCAGAAGATGGCCTCTTCGCGCAGCCGCCGCGATGCGCCCGACTTCGCCATCTCTGTGAGCAGGGCATCGGCGCGCGGGCTGCTGTGTTGCGAGATGGCGAAGATCGCCGCTTTGCTGGTCTCTTCATCCGACGACGCACTGAACTCTTTCAGCAGATCGAGGATGTTCTCGTCGTCTGTCTGGCCGAGCCAGAAGATCGCCGTCTTGCGCAGGTGCGAATCCGTGTTGGTGCGCGCAATGTCAACCAGCATTTCTTTGCCCTGTGCCGAGCGGTGCTGGCCGAGCAAGCTGACGGCCATCTCTTTCAGGTGGCGGCTGGCGTTCGGGTTGCGCAGGATGATTGCTGCCTGCACCGCGCCCTGTTCGGGATTGCCCATGAAGAGGCTCTGCAAAGCGATGGCTTTGGTCTCGTCGCCTTCGATGTTTTCAATGTTGCCGACCGGCTGGCGCGTCGGCGTCTGCAAGCGCAAGGCTTCGGCGTCGCGCCGCCAGCGCGAGTTCGGGAACTGCGACATCAGGCGCGCAATCGTGCGGTTGGCTGCGTCAAACTTCTCTTCTTTGACCTGCGCGTAACTGAGCCAGTAGAGCGCCGCATCCACCTCTTTACCCTTCGGATACCTCTCGATGTACTGGCCGAATTTTTCAGCGGCATTCTCCCACGATTCGTCGGCGATCAGGTCGCGCCCCTGACGGAAGATGGCCACTTCATCGCTCGAAGCGTTCGAGGTCTGCACGAAGCGGTTGAGCTTCTCAAGCTCTTGATTGTAGGCCCGCGCCGGTCTGATGATACCGACCAGCGTAAACAACCCGTTGATGGCGAGCGCCAGCATAATGAGCGCGCCCAGGCTCGGGCGGCGGCTCGCCGCGCGGCGTGAAGTCGGGGCGGCGTCAGCAAAGCGCCGCGTCGAAATGCTCTCTTCGTTTCGTGTCCGTGTGCCTCGGCGGCTGATCTGATTTAGATAATTGCGAAACATGATTGCTCCTTCGATGAATTAAAACGCCCGGCTGAGGGTCGGTGCCGCATAGACCTGCAAGGCGGTGATGATCTCTTTCTTTTCCATGCGCGCTTTGATCGTGCGCACGTCGTCGGGCACAGGTGCGTCCGCCAGATTGGCGATGTCGAGCAGGAACGGTTCAAGGCTGCCGAGCAAATCGCCGACCGGCAGGTTGCCGCGAGCTTCGGCAGCGCGACGTAGCAGCACGTTGTTGGCCAGCAACCGCCTCGCGCTCTGCCGCTCGTAGGTCAGATCGAACGCGGTGCCGCCTTCGCTGTTGCGGAACGAGCGCAGCAGCATTTGCGCGCGCTCGATGTGGCGAGCCGTGTCAGCATCAACAAACGGATTCGCGATGGGCGAAGCGACGGCCACTTCGCTTGCGACCGGAGCCGCCTCATTCGCCGGCGGCTGACTGGTCACATCAGGCTCGGCTTGCGGCGCATGCTTCCTGACATTCACATGAACTGGCACATGAACCGGAGCCATGCTGCGCTTGCCGGCTGGCGGCGCATTAACCGAAGTCGTTGCCGGCGGATTGACCGGCGCGGCGTCATTGGTTCGCGCGCTCGGCGGCGGCGGCGCTTCCGGCGTCTTAAGGATGGCGTGAAGCTCGCTCTGCGGCGGATTGCCGGGGACGAGCAGCAGCCACGCCGCGGCCACAGCCATCACGAGTATCGCGGCGGCAGCGGCGTACTTGAGCCAAAAAAACGGGCGGCGCGCGCTCAACTGCTGCTCGATGCGCGCATCCAGCGGGCGGGCCTGAAAGCGCAGGCTGCCGAGCGCCTTTTCAATCTCTTCGATGTCCGGGTCAGGCTCGCCCGACCCATCCCACAAATAATCATCTTTCATGCCCGCTCCTCCAGACCGAGCTTTTCGCGCAACAACTTCATGCCGCGATGCAGGTTGACGCGCACCGAAGCCGCCGTCATGCCTGTGCGCGCCGCGATCTCCGGCCCCGTCATGCCTTCGACCAATCGCAAGACCAGCGTTTCGCGATAGGCTTCGGGTAAACCGCGCACGACTTCGAGCATACGCGCCGCTTCGTGCTCGGCTTCAGTATCGCGGTGGCTTACGACCGGCATCTCGTCTGTCAACTCTTCGGTCTCGTGCGCCCGGCGGTAATAATCAACCGCGCGATTGCGCGCGATCATTGCCAGCCAGCCGCCGAAGGCCGCCGCCTCGCGCAGCGAGCCGAGACGTTTGAGCGCCGACAGAAAAACATCCTGAACAAGATCGTCAACCTCGCGGTACGGCACGCGCGCCAGCAAGACGCCATGCACCATCGGCGCATACAGCGCATAGAGCCGCCCGAAGGCTTCACGGTCGCCAGCGCGCACGGCTTCGACCAGCGCGACTTCCGTAGACGCGACCGGCTCGCTCGCCACAGCGGGTTGAATTAGACTCGCCAGACTCAATACCTTGCCTGCCGTCTCCATTGCGCTCATTCACCGCCTCGCTCGTCCATAAAGACGCGACACAGCGGCGGAGCGTTATCCGAATGCTAAAAGAATTTTACACCGAAGCGCGGCGAAGCACGGCAAGCGGTTTGCGGCGAGCGGGTTTCGATTACCTATCACCTGGGGCGGAGTGGCTTCTTGCGGTGTCCACATAGCCGGTGCGCGCATATCATGGACGCACCGCTCATCGTGAATCGATTATTGATTACCGCTTGGAATGTCCCTACATTTCAATGACTAAGTGGACCGAGCGCGAGAGCTCTTGCTGCCGCTCGTGACAATCGCTTTCAAGTCGTATGCGCCAGGCGGGCTGCTCTGCAACGGCAAGCCGCCGGCGAATTGAATGCGGCCTGTCGCATCGGCAGCCGGCAGCTCCGCGGGGAGGCGTCAAGCAGAGTCAATAGCGATTTGCTTGAACACTGCCCGGACAACTCGCACAAACGATAAACAAGAGATCAATCGAGCCGCTGGCCTGGCCCAGGCACGCTTTGAGAAGATCGTCACATTGAAGCGGCAGCAGCATAGCACAGGGGCCGATGCTTTGAAAGAAAACTGCCCGCTGTCTGGCGCGCCGTTTCAACGGGCAGGATTTTCCGCTGTGGAGATGCGAACGTTACTGGCACGCGCGCCGAGATGCACGAGCACCGCTTTGACGAAGAGTGTGTCGGCGGCAGCGTTCAGGCTGGTGAACCGGAGCTTGCCGTTTTGATAATAAGTCACCTGATGGTTTTCGACGACGATGCGAAACACGTCGCCCGTGGCGTATGGAGTTTCGCCGGCATAGGCGTTGTTCTCGCGAATCTCGGCCACACCTTTGGCGGTCAGCTTGATGGCGAAGTCTACGCTGGCAAAATTCAATTCCGAAGGATCGTGCGTCAGCCCAACCATGCGCGTCTTGTTGGTCTCAGACGCGGCAAATTCGATGTAGCCGTTGCCGTTCAATAGGCGCTGCTCGGAGCGCGCTTCAGCATCAGCCAGGCTGTCGCTGCCGGTCGTCTTTTCCAGGCCGTTCGCCTTGACGGCGCAATTCAATAAGCCTGTCCATGTCACCGGCTGTGTCGCGCCTGAATGAGTCTCGGTTGCCGTTGCCGGCGTGGCGGATGATGTGACAGGTGCCACATTGCTTGGCGGCGCAACAGGGCGCGCAGGCGTATTGCTTGCGGGTGAGTCTGTCGCCGCGCTCGCCGGCGTGTCAGGCGGCGGCGTGGTCGTTTCGTATCGCTCACGCCCTGACATCGGCGGAATCCGCACAACAAAGACATCGCGGCGTGATGCCGATCCCCAATTGCTCGTGAAGGCGGCGAAGCGACCGTCGCGGCTCAGGTTGGCGCGCGGCGAATCGGCGTAGTCGCGATAAACCGAATGATGATGCGCCAGCCGCCGGACGCGCCCCGAGCCGTCGGTTGCGACCAGCAGCAATTCGTTTTTGAAGACGCCGGAGCTTGGCAGCTTGTTGGCAAGGAAGGTGCTGACCAGCGCCCAGTTTTCGTCGTCCGCGAGCAGCGACACATGACCGCTCAAGCTCCAATCAGTGCCGAAGCCGACGGCGGTGTTGAAGCGGTGCGGGCTGGCAAGCTGGCGAAAGGTGTACCGGTTATTCCAGTTGTCTGCGCCGATGATCGTGCCGCGCCCGCAATCATGATGGCCGGGCGCAAAGTCCGGGCCGCCGTCTTTGAGATCGCTGATCTGTTTGGTCTGCAAATCAACGACGCGCACTTCGATGCCGCTGTCGGGCGGTGGCGGCGGCGGGTCGGGCAGCTCCATCGTCACGACAAGATAACGGCCCGTCTTGTCCACCTGCACTTCATTGACCTGCGGCTCGTTTATGGCGTAGAGCGCGTTCGTGCCGCGCTTCCAGGCCGCGTAGCCGACGACTTTGTAATCGTTGCGCGAACTCTTGAGGTGAAAGGCGAAGGTGTCGTCGTCGAGCGAGCGGCTCATCTGCCAGATGGTGTCGCCCGGCACCTGACCGGCAAAATCATGCACCAGCTCATAATTGTTCATGACAACGTTGTAGCTGTAGAGCCGCAGGCCCGAATGACAATAGACGAGATTATTATCCGTGCCGCTCCAGATCACATCGTCAGCCCACGGATAGCCGCCTTCGGGCAGCGGATGTTGAAACAGCTTGCGCCGCGTCGTCACACCGAAGTTATCCGGGTCGAAGCCGAAGAGGATCGCCTGGTCATCGATCTTGACGTAGAGGCGCGTCGAGTCTTTGTTGAACGTCGGCCAGTAAGAGTAAGGCGTTTCGGCGAACTTGCCGTCACGCTGATCGGTGACGCGAATCAGCGTCGTGCCGAAAACCGGATCAACGAAGGTGCCGCCGGCTTCGGGCAACGCAGGCGGCGCAGGCTCGGCATAAACGCGGCGGTCGGTCTTGATGGCGTGCGCGGCGGTCGGGCGCGGGCTTGCCGATTGCGGAGTGCGCGCGGCGGATTGACGCGGCGCGGTCTGCGCCATCGCGACGAGCGGTGCGCTCAATAAAAGCAGCGTTGCGCAGACCGCCGATAGACGCTCGATTATTGCTTGCTCGATTCTGTAGACGGGACTTGTCATCGCCAGCCTAGCGCACACTCCTTTCTGAGCTTACTGAAAATGATATTTGTCCCTTGATTCCACTTTGTGTCATAAGTTTACGTCTGTTAAGCTAAATTTCGTCAGTTCGCCCCTCCTCACGCGGCATAACTGCTTTGGAAAATAACCTTGAGATCGTGGCAGGCGCGTTGCTTTGCCTGCTTTGGTACGAGACTGCGCACGGTGGAACCGCTTATGCAAAGAGGGGCTTTACGACTGCACCGCTCAATCATCTTCCTGCTGGCCATTGTGTCGGTGACGGTGCTCGCGGCGCAGGCGCAGCCGCCGGCTCTATGGTCACCACGCGGGCCAGGTGGCGGCGGCGCGCTGTTCGCGCCCATCTTCAGCCCATACAACGCCAACGAAATCTATCTCGCCTGCGACATGAGCGAGCAGTTCCATTCGACCGATCTCGGCGCGTCGTGGGCGGTCGCTGACTTTCGCCAGATTCAAGGCAACCGTGAAGCCCAGGTGCGCTTCACGAGCGACCCGACAATCCGTTACGCGCTCGACTACACGGGTGACTTGATGACGCCTTCGCGCAGCACAGACGGCGGCGCGACCTGGCATCAATTGGTGAGCGACCCGACTGATGGCGGCGCCTATGCGCTCTTTGTTGACGACAGCATGACGAGCCGCATCCTGGTTTCGGATTATTCGAGCGTCTATTTTTCGAGCGACGGCGGCGCGAGCTTCGCGCAGAAGTTTACGACCGCAAGCGGCAATGGCTGTTTCGTCGCCGGCGTGTTTTTTGACGGCGCGAATATCTATGTCGGCACTAATCTCGGCTTGCTCGCGTCAACCAACGGCGGCGCGAGCTTCGCGCTTGCAAGCGTCGGCGGCATAGCCGCAGGGCAGGCCATCGTCTCGTTTGCCGGCGCGAAGCAGAATACAACGACGCGCTTCTTCGCCGTAACGCTCAACGCCGCAGACGTCTATCCGGGGTTGTTCACCGAAGGCTCTTACGCGAGTTACGCGGGCATCTACGCGCTCGACTGGGGACAGGCCAACTGGGCATTAAAGACATCGGGCATCGTCACGGGCGACGACCCATTCTTTGTAGCGATGGCGCGCGGCAACATCTCGACGGCGTATGTTGCCGGGCAGCAGGAGGCGAACGAGTTCCCCATCATCTACAAGACGACCAATGCCGGCACAAGCTGGCAGAGCGTTTTCTTGACGACGAACAATCAGAACATCTCGACCGGCTGGTCGGGGCGCGGCGGTGACCGCGACTGGAGCTATGGCGCGGGCGCGCTCGGCTTCACGGTGGCGCCCACGGATGTCAACCGCGTCGTCTACACCGACCTGGGATTCGCGCACCTGACGACCGATGGCGGCGCGACCTGGCGACAGATGTACGTCGCGCCGGCTGACCAGAACCCCGCGGGCCAGCTCACGCCCAAGGGCCACACGTATCACAGCGTCGGTCTCGAAGACACGACCTGCTGGTGGCTGACCTGGAGCGACGCCGGCAATCTGTTTGCTTCCTACTCGGACATCAAAGGGACGCGCAGCACCGACGGCGGCGCGGGCTGGTCATTCAACTACAGTGGTCAAAGTTACAATTCGACTTATCAGTCGGTGAAGCATCCCGTGACCGGTGCGCTCTATGTCGGCACCTCCTCGGTTCACGATATGTATCAGAGCACGCGCTTGACGGATTCGACGCTCGACGGCGGCACCGGTGAGCTGCTCTATTCGACAGACAAAGGCGCGACCTGGCAGCGGCTGCACAACTTTGCGCACCCGGTCATCGGCCTGGCCATTGACCCGACCAACACCAGCCGCATGTACGCCAGCGTCATTCATTCGACGCAAGGCGGCATCTTTGTTTCAAGCAACATTCAAAACGGCGGCGCTTCGACTTGGACGAAGCTCGCCAACCCGCCGCGTACCGAAGGCCACCCGTTCAATGCCTATGTGCTGAACGACGGCGCCATTGTCTGCACCTATTCAGGCCGCCGTAACTCTGCGGGCGCGTTTACATCAAGCTCTGGGGTCTTTCTCAGCACCGACGGCGGCGCGACCTGGCTGGATCGCAGCGACACAGGGATGCGTTACTGGACGAAAGACATTCTCATCGATCCGAACGACGCGACGCAGAGCACATGGTATGTCTGTGTGTATAGCGGCTGGGGCGGGCCGCCGAACGGTTTAGGCGGGCTGTACCGCACGACGAATCGCGGCCAGTCGTGGACAAAGATCAACAGCCTCGACCGCGTCGGCTCCGTATCCATCAATCCGCTCAACCCGAACGAGATGTATCTCACGACCGAAACCAATGGGCTGTGGTATTCCAACAATATTAATGCCGCACAGCCGACGTTCAGCGCCGTCACCTCTTATCCCTTCCGCCAGCCGGAGCGCGTCTTCTTCAATCCGTACAACCTCGCGGAAATCTGGGTGACCAGCTTCGGCAACGGCTTGCGTGTAGGCAGCAGTTGCGGTTATCAGTTGGCCGCATCGAGTGGCTTCTTTAGAGAAAACGGCGGCGGCGGCAGCGTCGCGCTTTCGTGCGGCGCGGGCTGTGGCTGGACGGCGGCGAGCAACGACGCCTGGATCGTGCTGACCTCGGTGACGAGCGGCAGCGGCAATAGCATCATCAATTTTGAGGTGCGCGAGAACTTTACCGGCGCGCCGCGGCAGGGGAGCCTGACCATCGCCGGCCAGAGCTATATGGTGATTCAAGACGCGGGGATGCCGGACTGCGATTATGTGCTTTCGCCGGTGAGTCGGGTAATTTCGGCGGCGGGCGGCAGCGCCGGCTTCAGCGTCTTCACCGCGGCGCACTGCGCCTGGCAAGCCATGCCGAATGTGAATTGGATCACCATCACCTCTGGCAGCCCCAGCGTCGGCAACGGCGTTGTGAACTACACGGTTGCGCCGAACTCGACCGGCGCGGCGCGCAAAGGCCGCATCCACGTCGGCAATCAATTTTTCATGGTGAAACAAAAAGGCAGCTGACCAGATTGCTGATGTCTCCCGGCAATTAAACCCTTTACATCTTCCTGAGCAAATCCGGCCTTGCCAACTTGCCGCGCGCGCTGCCTGCCATTAGACTCATCGCGCTGTACTGATCTTTTGCGAGCCGGCCATCATAAGCAGAACAATGCGAGCCTTTGGCTGAACCTGTGGAGGAGATATGTCGCAACTCAACACGGTGCGTGGGCCGATTGACACTGAGCGCCTTGGTGTCACGCTGATGCACGAGCATGTATTCATTCTCTCGACGGAGATCATGCAGAATTACCCCGAAGGCTGGGGCGATGAAGAACGGCGCGTCAGCGATGCCATTGCACGGCTCAATGAGTTGAAAGCACGCGGCGTGGACTCAATCGTTGACCTCACGGTCATCGGCCTCGGGCGCTACATTCCGCGCATTGCCCGCATTGCCGCCGCTACCGACCTCAATATCATCGTCGCCACGGGCGTCTACACCTACAACGACGTGCCGATGTACTTTCATTTTCAAGGGCCGGGCACAGAGCTTGGCGGCCCGGAGTTCATGGCCGACATGTTTGTGCGCGACATCACCGAAGGCATCGCCGGCACCGGCATTAAAGCGGCGATCTTGAAGTGCGCCACCGATCAGCAGGGCGTCACGCCGGGTGTCGAGCGCGTGCTGCGCGCCGTAGCCCACGCGCACCGTCAGACCGGCGTGCCCATCTCGACACACACTCACGCGCATACTGAGCGCGGCCTCGAACAGCAGCACATATTTGAAGAAGAAGGCGTTGACCTGTCGCGCGTCGTCATCGGCCATTCGGGCGACACCACCGACACCGATTACCTGGGAAAGCTGATCGCCAGGGGATCGTACATCGGCATGGATCGCTTCGGCATTGATGTGCTGCTGCCGTTCGAAGACCGCGTCAACACCGTGGCGCGAATGTGCGAGCTGGGTCATGCAGACAAGATGGTGTTGTCGCACGACGCCGCCTGCTTCAATGATTGGCTGCCGGAAGCGGCGCTGCCGCAGGTCTTGCCGAATTGGCACTATCTGCACATTCACAACGACGTGATTCCGGCACTCAAGGCGCGCGGCGTCACCGACGAGCAGTTGCATCAGATGTTGATCGAGAACCCACGGCGAATTTTTGAAAGCCAGGGGGCGTACTGATGATTCGACCGTTTGATTATTCCGGCATCACCCGCGACGCGCGCGGCATCGCGCATTACGACGACCGCCCCGCCTCGCTCGTCGAGATGCTGCGCCTGACCGTCGAGCGCTCGCCCAACCACGAAGCCATCGTCGAGATCGGCGGCGAGCGCATCAATTATCGCCAGCTCTGGGAACGTGCGGCGCGCGTCAGCGGCGGATTGCGCGCCGCAGGCGTCACGCGCGGCGACCGCGTGGCGATTCGCCTGGGCAATGGCTTGGGCTGGGTGCTGGCGTTTTTCGGTGTCGAGATGGCTGGCGCGGTTGCTGTGCCGGTCAATACCCGCTTCAGCGAAAGCGAAGTGGATTACGTCATCACGGACAGCGGCGCGGCCCATGTCTTTATGCCCGATGCCGCGTTGCCCGATGGCGAGCCGTTCGTGGTGGAAGATTTGCAGCCGCCGGATGTGGCGGCGATCTTTTACACCAGCGGCACGACCGGCTTTCCCAAAGGCGCGATGACGACGCACGAGAATTTTCTGACCAACTCGGAAACCTGTCGCCGCGTGGTCAGCTTGCCGACCGATGGCAGCATTCGCAATCTCGTATCGGTGCCGCTCTTTCACGTCACCGGCTGCAATAGCCAGTTGATTCCGACTGTCGAAACCGGCGACACACTCGTCATCATGCCGGCGTTTGAAGTGCAGGCGTTTTTGAAAGCGATTGACGAGCAGCGCATCAACCTGCTCACCTCTGTGCCGGCGGTTTACTGGTTCGCCATCAATCAGCCGAACTTCAAAGACCTCGATACTTCGCAGGTGAAATGGGTATCGTACGGCGGCGCGCCCATCGCTCCCGATCTGGTGGGGCGCATCATGGAATCGTTCCCGAATGCGCGCGTTGGCAACGGCTTCGGTCTGACCGAATGCGCGTCTGTGGCGACCTTCCTGCCGCACGAGTACGCGCACCTGCGGCCTGAAACGGTTGGCTTTGCCGCGCCCGTCGTTGATCTCGACCTGTTCGAGCCTGACGCGCAGAGCGGCATCGGCGAGTTGTTGATTCGCGGCGCGAACGTCGTCAAGGGTTACTGGAACAAACTCGAAGCGAGCGCCGAGACTTTCGTTGATGGCTGGCTGCACACCGGCGACATGGCAAGGCTCGACGCAGATGGCTTTGTGCAGATTGTTGACCGCAAGAAAGACATGATCTGTCGCGGCGGCGAGAACGTCTATTGCGTCGAAGTCGAGAACGCGCTCGCGGCGCACCCTGCGGTCTTTGAGGTCGCGGTCATCGGCGTGGCCGACGAGATGATGGGCGAAAAGGTTGGCGCGGTGGTCGTGCCGCGACCGGGACAATCAATTGACGCGGGCGACCTGTTGGCCTTCGCTCGCACGCTGCTTGCCGATTTCAAAGTGCCGCAGTATGTCGTCATTCGCAAAGAGCCGATGCCGCGTAATCCCGGCGGCAAGATGCTCAAGCCCGTCCTCAGACGAGAGACCGCGTGGGGCAAGCCTGTGCGGTGATTAAGGGTGGCGAGCCCCGCAGCCATCCAGACTGGACGGGCTCGCCAATCTGCATTATCGTCATCAAGTCCAGTGGAATTCCTGTGACTGCAT
>JBJMGU010000189.1:0-11290 GCA_045807765.1 Blastocatellia bacterium | reverse complement strand
TGCGCCCGGCAGGCCGGCGGCGGGCCGAACGTCGCCCGGCAGGTCGGCTACCGCGCGGGGATGCCGGAAACCGTTCCCGCTTACACAGTCAACCAGGCTTGTGGCTCTGGCCTGAAGGCCGTCATCCTAGCTGCTCAGGAAATCATGCTCAGACGCGCCCGCTGCATTATCGCCGGCGGCACCGAATCCATGAGCCGTGTGCCTTATCTGGCCGAAGGCACACGCTGGGGGCTGCGCATGGGCAATGCGGCGCTGGTAGACGGAATGTACCGCGACGGTTTCCTCGATCCGCTGTCAGGGCAGGTAATGGGCGAGACCGCAGAGACGCTGGCGCGGCAGTATGACATCTCGCGCCGCGAACAAGATGAATATGCGCTGCGCTCGCAGCAGCGCGCCGAGGCGGCGACCGGTGCCGGACATTTTCAAAACGAAATCGTGCCATTGACGATCACCGACCGCAAAGGCAACGGTGTTGCTTTTGCGACCGACGAGCATGCGCGAGCGGGCGCGACCATTGAAGCCATCGCCAAGCTGCCGCCGGTTTTCGCCAAAGACGGCTCGGTGACGGCGGGCAATTCGTCAGGCATCACTGATGGCGCGGCGGCGCTGGTAGTGCTTTCCGAAGAGGCGATCAAGTCGCATGATCTCTCGCCGCAGGCTCGGCTGGTGGATTACGAGATCGCCGGCGTTGACCCGCGGGTGATGGGCATCGGCCCTGTGCCGGCCATTCGCCGGCTGCTTGAGCGGTGCAAGCTAACGCTAGCCGACATCGGCCTCGTCGAGTTGAATGAAGCCTTCGCGGCGCAAGTCCTGGCCTGTGACCGCGAATTACATTTCGATGCCGAGCGACTGAACGTCAATGGCGGCGCTATCGCGCTCGGTCATCCTATCGGCTGCACAGGGGCGCGCATCCTGACCACCTTGATGCATGAGATGCAACGCCGCCAGGTGCAGTACGGGCTAGCGACGCTCTGCATCTCCGGCGGCATGGGCATCGCCTTGCTGGTCGAGCGCGTCTAGTCCGGCTCTGCAAATTTCCGGTGCTTTTGTGATATATTGGTGATCTGGACCAGACCAATCCATCGCGAGGGCGCTATGATCTGTTACTTCTGCAAGGGCGAAATCGTCATCAAGGATCGCATTGCACGCACCGCCGAGTGCCCATCCTGCAACGCTGATGTTCACTGCTGCCTGAACTGCGCCAACTATGACACATCGTCGTCGAACCACTGCCGCGAGCCGCTGGCCGAATGGGTATCGGATCGCGAGCGCGCCAATTTCTGCGACTTCTTCAGGCCAACACAGGCAGCCATTCCGGCGCGGGCCAAGGGACAGAGCGGGCCGCTTGATGAGGCGCGATCCGCTTTTGAAAATCTATTCAAGAAGTGAGGCAGCGCTGGTATAATCGCAGCGGCTTACCAGCCCAATCCCATTCTGTCCCCGCTCGACCATGCGCGAAATCATTAGCAGGATCGCGGATGTTGACCGAATTCTTTATGGAGCGGGCGCAGATCGTGTTGTCTGCCGACGCCGAGCGATTCATCGGCACCCTGCCGGAGTTTCCTGAGCTTCGTGTCGAAGCTACGACTCCAGAAGCCTGTGAGCAGCAACTGCGCGAAGAGATGTCCAGAGTGCTGATGCTTGAAGCGCATGCGACGCCGGCACACGCCGCGCCGGCTGATCGGCCCGTCATCGCCGGCAAATCGCACTCCTCATCCACACAGACAAGCGCTACTCAACCATCTATCAGAATGACTGTCGAGAGCGGACGTGCTTGCCAGGCGTGCGGCGCCAGCGGATTGTCCACAGCCTTCCAGTTCTGCGGCCTCTGCGGCCAGAGGCTCTCTTAAACAATCGCTTTAAACGTTATCGCGGGCGAATGGTTTCTTCTGAGGTGGGACGAATCGTATCGTCGGGACCGAGCGAGTACTGCATTGCGGCTAGCCGCGCCTGCGCCCGCGCGATATCGCGCAAGGTGATAATGCCGAGCAGTCTTGAGTCATCGACGCGCGACACCACAGGCACCTGTGATAATTCGCGTTGCGCCAGTTTGAGTACCACCGTGTCGAGCGTCTGGTCAGGGTGCGAATGCACCACCTTGCGAGTCATGGCGTCGGCGATCATCGCCGCTTCTTTGCCTTCGGCTTCAATGCGCCGCAGATCATTCGTGGTAATCAATCCCACCAGCCGCCCATCGCGCAACACCGGGTAGCCGTTGAATTCGAGCCGCCCGACCACGTCGAGCGCTTCTTTCACGGTGATGTCATCCGGCAGTGTCACGACATCTTGAGTCATCACCGAAGCAGCGGTGATGCGCGAAAGCGCATCCGGGCTGGGCGCGGTTTGCAGGTGAATACCGTCCTGAAACAGGAAGCTCTCATAAATAGACAGTGGCATCAGCCGCGAGGCTACGGTATAGGCAATCGCGTTGGCGATCATCAGCGGCAGAATGATCTCGTAGTTATACGTCATCTCGAAGATCAGCAGAATCGATGTGATCGGCACGCGGATGACGGCGGCAAACATCGCTCCCATGCCGACCAGCGCGAAGGCGCCGCGGGCAATCTCAGGCGAGGCTTGCAGGTGAGCCAATATGTGCCAGACGGCGGCGCCGAGCATGCCCCCGACAAACATCGAAGGGCCGAGCACACCGCCCGACATCCCTGCGCCATAGCTGAAAGCCGAGGCCAATATCTTGGCGATCAACAGTGCGACGACTGCTTTCAAAACGAGGTTGTCTTTGCCTTGCAGCACCGCGCCGAGAAATTCGTAGCCGATGCCGAGCGCCTGCGGCTGCCACAGACCAATCGCGCCGATGATAGCGCCGCCGAGCGCAGGCTTGCTCCAAGAAGGAACGTGAACGCGCTCGCGGAAAAACATCCGCATGAACAGAATGAGCCTTGCAAAGAGGACGCCGACAATACCGGCGACGATACCAAGAGCGGCGTAGGCCAGCAACTCCGTCGGGTGGTTCAGCGCATAGACGTTGGCGCCGGTAAACAGCGGGTTAGCGCCGAGCAGCCAGCGCTCAATCGTCGCCGCAATCACCGCCGCAATGACGATAGAAGCGGCGAGTCTCTGGTTGAGATCGCCGATGATCTCTTCGAGCGCGAACGTGACAGCGGCAATCGGGGTGTTGAAGGCGGCGGCAATGGCGGCGGCGGCGCCGACCGGCAACTGGTTCATCTGCTTGCGGCGTGGAATCGAGAACATCCGCGAGATGACGTTTGACAGCGCCGCGCAGATTTGCACGGTCGGGCCTTCGCGCCCAAGACTCGCGCCCGAGCCGACGCAGAGCGCCGAGATCACCGCTTTGCCGGCGGCGACGCGCATCGGCACTTTGCCATAGTTCATCACGTAGGCTATCTTGACTTGCGGGATGCCGCTGCCGCGCGCGTCGGGGAAGAAGAAATGGAGCAGCAACCCGGCCAACAAACAGCCGCCGACGGTCACAAAGAAAATCCAGAAGATGCGGCTCGGCCCCGAAACCGCCAAGGCGCGATTGATCATCAATTCGGAAGCCAGCCGAATGAGCTTATGGTAGGCAACGGCAACCAGCCCGCAGGCGATGGCGATGGTAACTGTCAGGATGAAGTATTTCTGATTCGTCGGCAGGCGCACGCGCTGGAAAAACCGCGTCGCACCTAATTCGATTTGATACCACTTTGTTGCGCGCTCTGCTGGTTGCACTTACATATTCAATAAAGCAAAACGCGGATGATTGCAACCAACCGAGCGACGCGGAGACGCGGCGAGGGAAAGAGACAGAGGCTAACAGCTTGTCTTCCTTCCACCGCGTTGCCGTGTCATCGCGTCTCCGAAAGGAGCGGCATCTCAAAGATTCGATAGGTCTTGGTTCGCCGCCCGCCGATCAACTCGGCGGCGCGGTTCATCATCAGGTTGTTTTCAAGCACCCAGCTCATTTCGCCTGATGGGAAGCCGGCGGCGGGCGCTCGATCATAAATCTCTTTCAGGAAGATCGCCCCCGCGCCCATGCTCTGAAATTCGCGGATGACTCCCATCGTGATGATGCGAATGGTATCGATCTTGCGCGAATGCCATAATAACTTGAGCAGTCCGAAGGGCAGCAATCGGCCACGCAGCTTCTTCAGCGCCCGGTTCAAGTCGGGCACGGCGAGCAGGAACCCAATGGGGCGCGGCTCGCGGCCTTCGACCTCCTGCTCGGCGATCAAGACAACGCGCGGGTCTACCAACTGCTTCAAGTCTTTGCCGAGGTGCTCGAATTCTTCGTCGGTCACCGGCACAAATCCCCAGTTGCGGCTCCAGGCGTCGTTGTAAACCCGACGGACGATCTCCACTTCCCTCTTGAAGTCTTTCAGGTTGACCGCACGCACGCGAATGCGATCTTTCGTCTGCAAACGCTCGGCAACGCGCTTGAGCTTGTCCGAGACATTGAAATAGGACGCGGAGATGTCATACGCGTACATATCGGCGGCTTTGTGCAGACCATATCGCTCTAGGAATTCGCCGTAGTAACGCGGGTTCCAGACCATCATCAGCGTCGGGTCGAGATCGAAGCCTTCGACCAGCAGGCCGCATTCGTAGTTGGTCGAGGGGTTAACCGGCCCGCGCATGACTTCAGCGCCGCGCTCGGCAAGCCAGCGCCGGGCAGAGTCGAGCAAGGCTGCCGCCGCTTCATAATCTTCTTCGACTTCAAAGAAGCCAAAGAAGCCGGCGCGCTCGCCATGAAATTCGTTATGAGCGCGGTTGAGGACGGCCATGATGCGACCGACGACGCGGCCTCCACGATAGGCGAGGAATTTCTCAACGTCGGCGGTCTTGTAGAACGGGTGCCGCGTCGTGTCGAGCAGATCCTTTTGCGCCATGCGCAATGGCGCGATCCAGTGCGATTGATGGCGATGCAAGCGGTAAGGCAGATCAAGAAACTGTTTCTGCTCGCGCGCTGCGCGCGCCGGTTTCACTTCGAGCGGCTTTGCGGTTCGGTTATCCTTCGCGGTCTTACTCATCTTCGAAAGCCCTCAGGGATTGAATGCGACACATTACGCCATATTCGCAAGTCTTACAAACCGTGTCGCCGTTTGGTTGCACAGGGAAACGGCCACGGCGAACCTGCTCGACATATTGGCGTATGCGCTGCTCGGCATGAGCGATCAACTGTTCAAGACTATCTTTCGCGTCCGATTTATCTGACAACTCCGAGCCGCGCTTGCGACTATGGATGTGCAGATAGTAGGCCGAGGTGACGCGCTCGCCCTTCTTGATGACGCGGCGAGCCGCCATCGCGTAGAGCGGCAGTTGCAGGTTGCGCCCTTCAAGCGCTTCGCGGACGTGGATCGGCGTTCGCGGTGTCTTGTAATCCACAACGATCCACTCCCCCTCACAATAATCCAGGCGATCTACGACGCCGCGAAATTTGGCCTCCCCACCCGGACATTCGATCACCAGCGCTTCCGCGTCGTCGTAACCGAACTTGCATTCGCAATCCACTGGGCGCGCCGGCTGCTCGTCATTCCATGCCGCCTCAGTCCGCAACAAACGCCCGACGCGCCGCTTGATCTCCGCTTTATTGAATTCCCAGAGCCCATCGCGTCGCACTTCGCCAGTGTCAAGCATGCGCTGAAGAACATTTTCGGCGATCTCTGCGGCTTCGTCTATTGCCTGCTCGGCGTTGTCTGATTGAATCAGAAACTTGCGCCGATGCAATTGAGTGTACAGCTTTTCGAGAATCCGGTGATAGGCGTGACCGATGTGATGGGCAGCAAAGCCTTCGTCTGGCTCTTTGCCTGCTTCAAGCTTTAGCACATGGCGCGCGAAGAAGCGAAAAGGGCAACGGCCATAATCATTGATCTGGGTTGCGCTCCACAGGTGAGCCGGCCCATAGGTATCCTTGAGCGTCGCGCCGAGCGTTGGATGGTTGATCCAACCACTGTTCACCGCGACCGCCGCTGCATTTATTCGCAGAAGCTCAACCCGCGCGCCGCGCTCGGTCATCTGCCAGCTTGGCAACTGCGCATCGAGCAGGCGATTGGCGGCTCGCACCGCGCTTTGATCTGCCGTATGGCTCTTCGATTCGTTCTGACGCTGCGCACGGGCCGTCCACATTGCCAGCTCTTCGAGTGAGCAGGTATCTGCCAGCTCGTGACCTTCACCGCTAAATGACGGAGGGATGCGGCGCAAGGGAGTCGCGGCGAATGGCTGAACCTCTTCAATCAAGTAAGACGGCAGCAATTCGCCGCCGGCAACGTCCGTGCGCGCGAAGGTCAAGTAGAGGCGCTCGGTTGCACAGCTCATCGCTTTGTAAAACTGCAAGAGGTCAGCGCCGGCATCCATGATGGTTTCGGTCAGGTCAAGCCCGGCCTGCCGCAACTCTACGCGCTCGGCCCGCGTGTAGGGGGCGCGCTCGGTCAGCCGCGCTGGAAATTCGCCTTCAATCAAACCGAGAACGAAGACGACGTGGTAACGGCGCGGGCGCAGACGGTGCGCCTCCTGCGCCACCACGCACGGCCCGGCTACGGCTTCGCGGTCATAGGTGACGACGGCGAGCGTGCGTTCGACTTCGGCAACAAACACCGGCCAGGAGATTTCGCCAGTGGCCCGCTCGTCCAAATGACCGGCGCCTCGCATGGTGATGCCATCGCGAGCGAGCGCCTTTAGCATCTCCTTGAATTTTTCCAGGGCGCGGCCATCGCGAGCTGCCGTCTCGCCGTTCGCGGCCTGGAGATCAACGCACAGGCGTTCGATCAGATTTGTCGCCCACTCGAAGTGCACTTCGCGAGTGGCGCGCAGCCGCGGCGTCATTGCGCCGAACCATTGTTCGAGGCCGGTCGCTAGCCGTTGATAGTGAGCCTGGCGGTCTGCTTCGCTTTCATCTTCCGACTGAATGTGCTCGCCGAGCCCTCGGTCACGCCCGACGCTTTCAGCAGCAGGGTTCATCGCGGCTCGCCACTGGTCGCGGCCTTGTATGACATTTCTCGCCAGTGAAATCGCATCGAGCAGGTCTACCGCCTGTTCATCTAATCCGAACTCTGTCCAGCTAAAATAAGGCGAGCGCCATGCTTCAACACAGGCGCGGCGCTTGAACGATTGGCCGCTCAAGTTGAACAACCGCAGCACTGCCGCGACCACAGGGTTGTCCATCAACTGGACCGACCCGTCCAGCGTCACGGGGATTGCACATTCGCCGAAGATACGCTCGATATGTGGCGCGTAAACTGAGAGCGAGCGGCAAATGATAGCAATCTCGTCGAGGCGAAGCTGATCGTCAAGCGCCAGTCGCTTGATCTCGCGCGCCGCCGAGCGGACTTCAGCGGCGCGGTCCGGCGCAGAGATGATGGTGATTTCGCCGCTTTGAAAGTCTTGCGGCACTGAATCAGGATCAATCAACGCTGATGCACTCGGCTCATTCATCAAAGCGGCGGCGGCGAGTTGAATTCTACCTGCCGAGGTGGTCGCGCCATTGGTTAACCTTGCCCCCGCCGCTTGCAAGCGCGCGATAGTCGGGCGCTGCCAGTAATGGATGGCGCGCGCTTCGTCATACGTCAGGCTGACGATCACCTCAATGCCGCGCGCCGCCAGCGTCGAAAGCAATCGCACCTGCACCGCTGTCAGATAGTCAAACCCATCTACGGCAATCAACGATACCCAGTCGTGTGGCGCTCGCGCGGTTTCGATTGCCGCTAAAGCGACGTGGCCGGCGCTCTCTTCATCCACGACATTCAGCCTTTCAAGCGCCGCCGCATAGCCGGCGAACACCTGTGCGATGTCACGATCCTTTTCGCTGCGGCCCGCGGCGATGCGATTGAAGTCTTCAGGAGTGTTATGACTTCGCCACAGTTCATCGATCCAGATGCCGAGCGAGTTGACCAGGCCGGGCAACTCCGCGGTCTCGGCGAAATAACCGAGCCTGCCTGATTGCGCCAGGTCGTTGATGACGAGCCGCAAGAGGCGGTCGCGCTCAATTGAGCTTAGCCATTGATACGCTATGCCTGACTTATTGAATATGCGGCTATAGAGCATCGGAAACGTTGTGACCACAGGGTGGCTGCTCTGCAACGGAAGGTCGGCGGTCTCGGCGCTCAGTAATTCACGCAACACGGCGGCGGCAGGCATAGATGGCACGATGAGGTGAGCGCCGCGCCGACCAGCGGCAACCGCTTCAGCAAGGCGGGCGACGAGCGTCTCTGTCTTCCCTGAACTGGCCGGGCCAATCAAAACATTGATCATTCGGCTGCGGATTATAGGCGAAAGCGCATCTACAGACAATCCCAGGTCTTTGTCTATTGTTCAGCAACCATTCCTTTAATCAGCCTTGATTGACCACGCCGGAGCCGGCGACGTAACATTCCTGTGCAGGCAGAAAAGGGCAATCAACATGGATGAACGCACGTTCAAGACACTTGAGCTGGACGCACTGGTGGCGCTGCTGGCGCGGCACGTGCAAACCCCGCTGGGGCGCAAGCGCGCCCTCGCTTTATCGCCGATGAGCGACCCGGCGGCAATCAATCAGGCGCTCGACCTGACTACGGAATGCGCCGATTACTTGAGCACCGGCGGCGCGTTCGGACTTGGCGACATTGCCGACCCATCCGCCGCGCTCGCCGAGTTGCGAATACATGGCACCAGCCTCGACCCGCACCAGATTCTTGCGCTGCAAGCCTTGATTGCCAACGGCATGGATCTGCGTGGGCAGTTCAATGAGGCTGAAACCCGGTCGCGTTACCCGAACCTTTCAAGCATCGCCACACGCATCCCCGACCTGCGGCGCATGCTTGCGGCGATTCGCGGCAAGATTCTGCCGACCGGCGAGATTGACGACAACGCCAGTCCGGAATTGCGCCGCATCCGTCGCGAAGCGAACGAGCGGCGGACGCGCATTTATCGCAGCCTTGAAACGCTGATGCGCGACCGCTCGCCGAACGCCATTCAGGAAGACATCGTGACGATTCGTAATGGGCGATTCGTGATCCCTGTGCGTACGGATGCGCGCGGCCAGGTGCCGGGTGTCATGCATGGTCTGTCTTCGAGCGGTCAGACGACGTTCGTCGAACCGCTCGGCGTCATTGAGCAGAACAACGATCTGGTGCGCCTGCGCGAACAGGAAGAGATCGAGATCGCGCAAATCCTACTGCGTATCTCGGATACGCTCCGCGATCACCTGAGCGGCATCGCCCAGATCGTCAGCGCGATAACCGAGATCGATTTCGCGGCGGCAAAGGCGCGGCTCTCGGCGGATTTCAACTGCGCCCGCCCGCTCATGAGCGACCACCGCAGGCTCTATCTGAAAGACGCGCGCCACCCGATGCTTGAACACAACCTGCGAGGTTCCGGCGGCAGGATCGTGCCAATCTCGCTAGAGATGGATGAAACGCATCAGACGATGGTCATCAGTGGCCCGAATGCCGGCGGCAAGACGGTCGTGCTCAAGACCGTCGGCCTGATTACGCTGATGGCGCAGATGGGCCTGCACGTGCCGGCAAGCGATGCGGCGCTACCGATCTTCGGGCAAGTGCTTGCAGACATCGGCGATCAACAGTCCATCGCAGCCAACCTCTCGACATTCACGGCTCACATGAGAAACATCGCTGAGATGGCCGCGACGGTGACGCCACCCGCCTTGATTCTGATCGATGAAGTTGGCACCGGCACAGACCCCGACGAAGGCGCGGCGCTCGGCGTCGCCATCGTTGATTACTTTCGCCGGCGGAAGGCAACGACGATTGCGACCACGCATTACAACCCGCTGAAAGTCTGGGCTTCAGAGAATGAAGACGTGCTGAACGCCTCAGTCGAATTCGATGAGCGCACGCTGCGCCCCACTTACCGTTTGCTGGTCGGCGTTGCCGGCGCTTCGGCAGGCATTGAAATCGCAAAGCGCATGGACGTGCCTTCGCAGATTACCAACGAGGCGGGCGCGTTACTCGATCCACAGCACAAGCAGGCCGGCGAATACCTGAAGCAGTTGAAGTCGCTGGTTGACGTGCAGGCCAGCCTGCGGGCGGCGCTCGAAGAAGAGCGCCAGGTGACAGCGGACAAGTTTGCCCGCCTTGATGTCGAATTCGCCCGCCGCGAAGTCGAGCGCCGCAACCAGTTCGAGGACGAGCTGGCGCGCGTCATCCGTGAGTTTAACGACGAGAGCGCGCAACTGCTCAATACCGTAAAAGACAAAGTCGCGGCGGCGCGCTTGAAAAAAGAAGCCGAAGCGCGCGCCGCCGAGTTGCGCCGCTCGGCAGCCGTGCGTTTGCGTAAGCAGGAAGCGAGCGCTCCTGCATCCATCATCCCTTCGACGGGCAACCAAACAGCCCCGACACGCGAGGCGACCACGGCTACCAGCGCGGCAAGCGCGCTGCTTGAAGAGATCACTGAGATTCGTGAAGGCGACCGCGTGCGCATCAAAGCATTCGACCGTGAAGGCATCGTTGAAACAATCAACGATGGCGTGTATACGGTGATGGCCGGCTCTTTGCGCTTTCGATTGAAGCGCGACGAATTGCAACTGGTGAAATCCGCCGAGCTGCCGGCGTCGAAGCGCGCCGCCAATCTGCCGCGCGGCGTCAGCGCGTCGTTTGACGTCGATCAGAATTTCGCTAGTGAGCTGAACGTCATCGGCACCACCGTAGACGAAGCCACGGACCGCGTGGACAAGTATCTCGACGAGGCGTTTCTCGCCGGCGTCGAAAGCGTCCGCATCGTTCATGGTCATGGAAAGGGAGCCTTGAGGCGCGCCATCGCAGAATTGCTGAGAGGCCACCCGCACGTCGAGCGCTTCAGCGAAGCGCCGGCCAATCAGGGTGGCGGCGGCGCGACAATCATCACCTTACGCAAGTGAATGATCGAAGAAGAAAGATATGACTCTTCGCTTATCTCTACTGTCTTGCGCGTTGACGGGAATGCTGGTAAGAATTCTCTAGCTCGAGAGTACAGACGGTTCCTTCAAAGCCATAATCAAACTGGAATATAAGTATGCGATTGCCGCGGGGGTTTGCTGACGAGGTAAAAAATCAGTCTGATATTGTTCGCGTCATCTCGGATTACGTGACGCTCAAGAAGCGCGGCGCCAATCACATGGCCTGCTGCCCGTTCCACTCCGAGAAGACGCCGTCGTTCAACGTGCACCCGGGCAAGGGCATCTACAAGTGCTTCGGGTGCTCGGCGGGCGGCAACGTCTTCGACTTCGTCGAAGCAGTCGAGCGGCTCGCGGCCCGCTGCGGCATCACGCTCAGGTACGACAACGCCAACGTCGGCAAGGACCGGAAGCGGAAGGAGCGCCTGGGCGAGGCGGTGGGCGCCGCGATCGCGTTCTACCACCGGT
>JBJMGU010000188.1:0-45432 GCA_045807765.1 Blastocatellia bacterium | reverse complement strand
GTATAGTTGGCCGACGACATCGGAATGATCCAGACGCCTTGCGAGGCGCGCCAGATGCCGGGGTCGGCTTTGCCGTCGCCATCAAAGTCGCCGACAACTGGCGTATCGCCCAACGAGGGGAAGCCTGCCGGCACGAACAGTGGCTGGCCGCTGGCGAAGCTGTAATTGCGGCTTGAGAGCAGGATGGCGTAAGTCGCGCTCTGGCCGTTTGCCGGCGGAACGACATAGGCGAGATCGGCTTTGCCGTCGCCATCAAAGTCGCCCGCAATGGGTTGCAGTCCAGCGCCGCCCCAACTGAAGAACTGCGGCGAGCCGGTGCTGTAATTCGCCGACGACTTCAGGAAGCCCCACGTGCCGTTGCGATAGTAGCCGAGGTCGGCTTTGCCATCACCATCGATGTCGGCAACGATGGGTATATCGCCTTGCTGGCCCCACTGAGTGAAGATGAAGGAGGTATAGTTGGCCGACGACATCGGAATGATCCAGACGCCTTGCGAGGCGCGCCAGATGCCGGGGTCGGCTTTGCCGTCGCCATCGAAGTCGCCGACAACTGGCGTATCGCCCAACGAGGGGAAGCCTGCCGCCACGAACAGCGGCTGGCCGCTGGCGAAGCTGTAATTGCGGCTTGAGAGCAGGATGGCGTAAGTCGCGCTCTGGCCGTTTGCCGGCGGAACGACGTAGGCGAGATCGGCTTTGCCGTCGCCATCGAAATCCGCGGCGATTGGCGCCATGCCGTTGCCGCCCCAACTGAAGTAGGTGCTGCTGTCGAAGCCAAGATTTTGTGACGATTGCAAGAAGCCCCACATACCGTTGCGGTAGAAGCTGATGTCGCTCTTGCCGTCGCCGTCCAGGTCAGCCGCCACGCGATGCGGCGGCGGGCTGCTGCCGACTTGAATGGCGACGTTGGGTGACATCGCGCCGAAAAAGCCCGTGACATTATCGTTGCGATACATCTGCCACTGGAAGTTATAGGTGCCGGGCGTCGTCGGCGCGGTCGCCTGGAAAGAGATACTCAGTTGCTGGCCCGACGCCGTCGGCAGCAAGCTGTCGAGCGGCAGGCCATTGCCGCCCCAGGTCGAATTCAGCGACGGGTTCTGCGAGGCGAGGTAGTAAAAACCGGCCTGATTCCAGTTCGCCGTGCCGCTGTTCAAGAAGATGATCGTTGCGGTGAAGACCTGGCCGGGGCTCAATGTGTTCGGCACCGTCTGCGAGATGAATTGCGTATTGTAAGTGCCGCTACCGCCCGCCGAGTTGATGGTGATCGATAACGGCTTGCTGGCAGTCGCCTGCGTGGCTGCCGAATCGTGAACCTGGACGGTGAAGTTCGCCGTCGCCGCGGTCGTCGGTGTGCCGCTGATTACGCCGGTCGAGGCGTTCAGCGACAATCCCGCCGGCAGCGCGCCGCTCGTCAGGCTCCAGGAGTAAGGCGGTGTGCCGCCGGTCGCTTGCAGCGTTGCCGCGTACACCGTGTTGACTGTGCCGTTGGGCAGCGAAGCCGTCGTGATGCTCAAGCTGCCGCCACCGCCACCGGTGCCGGGATAGATCGTCACGATGCCTGCTTTGTCGTCATCCATGACGGTGGCGCATCGGCCATCGAAGTGCGCGTAGGCATACATTGTACCGTTCGGATCGGTCGTGTGACCGAGCCCCATCGCATGGCCCATCTCGTGGGTTGTGATCTCGCGCACGTTGCAGTGGTCGTTGAAATAGCAACTCGCATACGGGTTAAATGAAATGAAGCCGCCCTGCGCCTGCCGGTAGGTGACGCCGCCGATGACCGTGGTGTTGCCGTTCCAGCCCAGGCCGCCGAGCGCCAGAACCCCCGAACAGCCTGTGCCTGCCGCCCAGCGCCCATCACAGGAGTTGAACAGAATCAGGTTGAGACCACCGGCTTCGCGGCAAGCGCCCGTCGTCCCGCCATTGATGATCCGCAGAGAGGTGCCGGGAACCGCGCCCCAGCAATTCATCGCCGCCGTGACATCGTCCATGATCTGCGCGTTCGGCGCGCCGTCGGGATTGACTAGGAAAGAGACCGGCTGGCCACTGTCCGGCTCGAACCAGCGCGGGTGCGCGCTGCTGATGTAAGTCCATTCGGCATGAATGTCGCCGTGGCCGGCGATCTTCTTGTATTCGGTGGGCCGCCCGTTCAAAGGCAGATTGGCGTAATAGGTCTGCTGAAACTGTTCGGAGCGCTCAAGGTTGACGGCCAGCCGCTCGCGCACCATCGCGAGATAGCTGTTCTTCTCCATGTAGTCGGTGATCGTGCGCGGCGGCTGGTTGCCGAGCGCTTGCGGGCGCAGCGAGGTATTCTCGTCCGATTCGCCGCGCTGGAAATATTCGCGCCCGCTGGCTTCGTCTTTGACGACCGTTAATTTGCCGAGAAACATCTGGTAGGTGCGCAGGCTGCCGTCCTTCCAGGTGTCGAGGTAGAGCAGGACGCGCTCGTCGCGCTTGAACTGCGGGTTGCCCCAGACCGTCAGGCCGCGGTCGCCGACTTGCCCGCCAAGCTCTTTCAAGACGATGCGGCGCTCGCTGATCTGGCCTTTGAGCACCTCCTGAACCTTAACCGTGATGTAGGTATAAATACGATCCTGCTGGCTATCGTAGTTGCTTTCGATGGCCAGGACTTTGCCGGTGACGATGACGCGGGCGCCGATGATCATATCAGCATCGGCCATCGGCACGATGGTGGTGGCCGAAGTCGTCTGCGCGGCGGCCAGCAGAGCGAAGATCAGGACGAAGAATTGAATTGATGCCGATTTCAAGAAGCGGATCATACTTGCCTCCACAAATGGGATTCCTGGAAGATGGAATGGCGCCAGCTCGTAAACTGCTGCGCGACTTGCTGCGTTCCCACTTGCCGGACGGCTTGAACAGCCGCGCCACGGCAGCGCTTCAGTCTGAGGCAGTTGCTGCTTGACGATTAACTGTTATGTGCTACAGGGGCTTACTCACATTGAGGCCGGGGCAAAGACTTCACCGCTTTTCCGACCCGGAGCTTATCAAGTTACGAAATGAGATCGCTTAGCTAATACTAATTCAGGGGCTAATCAACCTGCCGTCGTGCTAGTAAATCACAGGCACAGACCTTTGTCAAACGTAAGAAAACCAAGCAAGATCAAGGCCAATCTTCGACCCGCGCTCGATGCCGATTGGCCATTGCACAAATCCGGCAAAAGGCGAGAATGGCTTACCGCAACGGGTAAAGTCGGTGGCGGCAGCCGCCCTTCGGTTCACGCCGCATCGGCTTAGAGGCGTTATGCCGCTGATCGGCGTGCGACAAATCGTGTCACTTCGCAGCGACGCTTTCTCGCACTGCTCGTTATCAATGACAAAGGATCAATTGACTTTGCCGCTGCCGCGCTTTTACACTCGCCTTTGCGCAGCGCGCCGGTCTGGGCGCTGAGAACCACGATCCCATGAAGCTTTCCGTCGTCATTCCTGTCTTCAATGAAGCGGCCACCATCGCCGAAGTCATCCGTCGCGTTCAAGCCATAGACCTGCCTAAAGAACTGCTCATCGTTGATGACGGCTCGACCGATGGCACGCGCAATCTGCTTGCGCAACTCGCGGCGCGGCACAATAACCTGCGCCTCTTTCTGCAACCGCAGAATCAGGGCAAAGGCGCGGCGCTCAGGCGCGGCTTTCAAGAAGCGACCGGCGATTACGTACTGGTGCAGGATGCCGACCTCGAATACGACCCGGCGGATTATCCTGTGCTGCTGAAGCCGCTCGTCGAAGGCAAAGCCGACGTTGTCTATGGCTCACGCTTTTTGACGACCAAAGAACACCGCGTGCTCTTCTTCTGGCATTCGGTCGGCAACCGGCTGCTGA
This sequence comes from Blastocatellia bacterium, assembly GCA_045807765.1. Lineage (GTDB taxonomy): Bacteria > Acidobacteriota > Blastocatellia > UBA7656 > UBA7656 > DATENM01. The sequence goes on along the minus strand of JBJMGU010000188.1, from coordinate 41,598 downwards.
CGCTGATCTCGAATATGTTTACGAACTTGAACATGACCGATATGGAGACCGGCTATAAAGTCTTTCGGCGCGAAGTGATTCAAGCCATCCGCCTGGAGCAGAATCGCTTCGGCTTCGAGCCGGAAGTGACCGTGAAGATCGCCCGCATGGGATTGCGCATCTACGAAGTCGGCATCTCGTATTCGGGGCGCACCTATGAAGAGGGCAAGAAGATCGGCTGGCGCGACGGCGTCAAAGCGCTGTGGTGCTTGCTGAAGTATTCGATCAAAACACCGCGCACCAAGTTTCAGGCGGCCCCGCAGAAAGCCCAGCCGAGCGATCAGGTATTCGATCACTGACTACGGACGATCTTTGAAGGCGTAGAAGTGATGGTGGCCCGTGGGGAAGATGCTGAGCAGGAGCGTAACAATATCGTGCCGCGCGCCGGGGCGAGAGTGCTGGAACAACTCTTGTGTGATCGGGCTGGGATCGAGCCGCAGCTCGCGGTAGCTGGCCACCGCGCCATCGCGGTTGCGGTAGACCGTTCCATAAGTCGGATCAAATAGGTGCCAGCCGCCGCCGTAAAAGACTTCGACGACCGCATGCGTGCCCGGCGGCGTCTGCCCATTGCTCAAATGAATCTCGCGCACCTTGTAGTTGCCATTGCGCAGCAGCGTCGCCATCGCCGTGCTGAGGTGACCGCAATAGCGCGAGCCGCTCTCAAGGATGCGGCGCGGCGTGCCGATCTCCCATTGCGCTTCGTCGTAATTGAGCTTGGTGGCGACGTAAGTGTTCACCGCGCCGATGATCGCTTCGTCGGTCTGCTTGCCCGCGGTGATCTGATTGTAGAGGTCGCGATAATACGCGGCGTTGGCCGCATCATAATCCTCGTAGGAAACCGTCGTGATGCCGGGCAGGTCGCGCAACGTGACGAGCTTGCCGCTATCGAAGGCGAGGTCGCCCAGCTCGATAACGTTGTCTAGCGGCGATTGCGGCGGCGAGACGGAAATCAACCTTCCGGTTTCGCCATCCGTTGACAGAATCAGGTCATAGCTCGCGCCCGGATACCAGGTGACATCGAGCAACAGGAAGCGCCCCGCCTGATCGCTCAGCGCCGCCCACCCCGAGCGTGAATCGAGCGCCTGAATCTGCGCCCCGGCGACGATGACCTTGCCGGCGAGAGAGACCAGTTGCGGCGCATGGCCGCGCCATCGGGCATAAGTCATCTCTGCTTTCACGACGACGCGGCGCGCTTGATGCCGCAGCTTTGCGGAAAAGAGCAGGCCCGCGAGCAGCGCCAGCAGCAGCGCCGCGAGCAGATAGAATCCAACCCATCTGGCAGTCGAAAGCGTCATAAGAGATCAAACGATTGAGGTCAAGCGATGAAGCCGGAGCGAGCATTCTACCTATGAGAGTAAGAAGAAGACAATGGCCCGCTGTGCTGCTCTGCGGCGCTGCCCTGGTGGTGTCTCAGTCAAGCTCGATGCAAGCGGCAGCGGGCCAGAAAGCCCAGGCCAATGCGCCGGCGCAGACGACGGGCCAGCGCGCGCCGATTCTCGGCGCCGACCTGCTGTACGCCAACGCGCTTTCACCGCTCATTAACGCATGGCAGGACAAACAACAGGGCGACGAGATGGCCGCGGCGTTTAAGGCCGCCGGCTTGAAGAGTCTGCGCTTTAGCTCGCACGGGTATTACAGCGCCCGCGGCGAGCAGGCGACCGCGCAGGTCAAAGCCGAAAACAAGTTGACGAATCAATACCCGTGGTTCGCGCTCGACGACTACGCCGACTTCATCGCCGCGCACGACTTCACGACGGTCTTTGGCGTCAACGTCGAAGAAGGGCCGCAGGCCGCTTTTGACGCGGTGCAGAAATTTCTAAGTCGCAGCCTGCAAGCGAAGCTCGTCGCCGTCGAATTGTCGAACGAGCCGTGGCTGAATTACCGCCCGTGGCAGCCGGAAGAATATGCGGCGCGCGCCGCCGACGTGATTGAGCGATTGACGCCGCTCGGCGTGCGCTTCGCCCTGCCGCTGACCGTCGGCAACGATAACAACACGCCGACGAAGCTAACCGACACCGTCTGGAACACACGCATGCTTCAGGCGCTCACGAAACGCATCGATCTTGCGAGCCGCACAGACATCTATGGCGTGCTGCATCTCTACTCAGGCGGCATGCGCGGCAAGAGCGTAGATTACTTTAACCAGGTCGTCCGTCCGTTTGCGCCGCGCATGCGTTACCTAGTCACCGAGTTCAACATCCGCCTGAGCCTCGAAGGCAACCCGCACCTGACGAACAAATACGCGATGGAGATGGCGCGCAAGCTCGCCGACGTGATGCGCCGCCCGGAGATCGAAGCGATGTACATTCACGCCGTGCCTTATCATTCGGTGCTCTACTGGGCGAACCGCCGAGGCCGCGTCACGGTCGTCGGTCTCGCCGACGAGCGACTGAAGGGCGAAGCGCTCAATCGCGGCTGGCACCTGACGCCGGCGGGCCGCGTTTACGGCTTCTATTCGCGGCTCGCCTGGAATGGTGACCTGCTCGATTATCACGGCGGCGACCAGCAGAGTTACTGGGCGGTGCGCGCCAGCGACGGGCGCACCCTCATCACACTGCTGAATGATGATGACCGGGCGACGAAGAAGAAGCTCAAGGTCGCGGGCCGCGAGTTGACGCTCGCCGCGCCGCCGCGCGCCATTGTCAGCTTCGACACAAGCGGTCAGGAGATCGAGCGTCTGGTACTGCCTTACTGAGCCGCGCCTGTTTGACTCGCCGTTCGTCGCCTTATACAATCCGCCTTCGCCCCGGCCTGCAATCATTATCCGAAGGAGGATCAATCGGTGGACGAATTACTGAGCAAAGAGAATCTCGATTACCGCGACCGCGCGCGCCAGGTCGCTAAGCAGTACGTGAAGCCGGTCGCCGCCGAGCTTGACCGCACCGGCGAATATCCCTGGGAAGTCATCAAGGCCCTGCAAGAGACTCACCTCATGGGCATGTGGATTCCGAAGGATTTTGGCGGCGGCAGTTCTGGCCTGCTCAACCTCTGCATCGTCGTCGAAGAAATCTCGCGGGCCTGTGGCGCCATCGGCTGCGCTTATGTGGTCAACGCGCTCGGCTCGCTGCCGATTGTTCTAGGCGGCACTGAAGAACAGAAGAAGAAGTACCTGCCTGACATCGCCGCTGGCCGTAAGCTGATCGCCTTCTGTCTCTCTGAAAAGAATGCCGGCTCGGACGCCGGCAGCCTGCAAACGCGCGCCGAGCGCGACAGCGATGGCTATGTCATCAACGGCGACAAGAAGTGGACGACCAATGGCGCGGCGGCGAGCCTCTACACGGTGTTTGCGACGACCAACCCGGAGCGCGGCACGCGCGGCGTCACCGGCTTTATCGTCGAGCGCGAAACGCCGGGCTTTGAGCTTGGCAAGCGCGAAGACCTGATGGGCATTCGCTGTGTGCCGGTCAACGAAACGCACTTCCGCAATCTGCGCGTGCCCGAAGCGAGCTTGCTGGGCGGCAGCGAAGGGCGCGGCTTCAAGCACGCGATGATGACGCTGGATGTTGCGCGCCCCTTTGTCGCGGCACAGGGCTTAGGTATCGCGCAGGGCGCGTTAGACCTGGCGCTCGAATACACCAAGCAGCGGCAGCAGTTCGGCCAGTCCATTGCTTCGTTCCAGGGCATTCAATTTATGCTCGCCGACATGGCGACGCAGGTCGAAGCGGCGCGCCATCTGGTCTACGCGGCGGCGCGCGCCGTGGACGCGGGCGTCAAAGATGTTTCGAAGATTTCGGCGATGTCGAAAGTCTTTGCCACAGACACCGCCATGCGCGTCACCACCGACGCCGTGCAGTTGTTTGGCGGTTACGGTTACTGTCGCGATTATCCGGTCGAGAAGTTCATGCGCGACGCCAAGATCACGCAGATTTATGAAGGCACGAATCAGATTCAACGCATGGTGATTGGCCGCGCTTTGATCCGCGAAGGCGCATCCCGGTAGGAGGAGGGGCTAGGGACTAGGGGCTAGGGACTAGGAATTAGGAGCGAGGGACTAGAGAAAAGCGCGATGGATTTCGTTGCTCTCGCCCTATTTCTTAAACCCCAGCCCCTAGCCCCTAGTCCCTAGCCCCTTCCCCTTCAGTAGACCTTCTGCACCCGCACGCCGGTGTAGTACTTCTGAAGAATCTGTGTGTAGGAGTAGCCGTCGCGCGCCAGCCCGTAAGCGCCTACCTGGCACATGCCGACGCCGTGACCCCAGCCGCGCCCCGTGAAGACGAAAGCTGTGACCCGCCCGCGCGCATCAAACTCGCGGTCAACGACGAAGAGGTTTTCTTTCAATCCGAGGACGCTGCGCAACTGCGGCCCGCGCAGGCTCGTTGTGCCCTCCAGTCCGGCGACTTCGATTTCAATGACGCGGCTCGACTCGGTGAATTCAGTCGGCGTGATGCTGTCGAGCGGCCCGACATTAACGCCGACGCGCGCCAGCCGCCGCTGCACTTCTTCAGCGCTGATGCGTTCCTGCCATTGCGCGACGCTGGAAAAGCGGTCGCTTGAAGCGCCGCGCTCTGATGGCGTGGCTTCAAGGAAATCCACGCGCCCCGTCGAGTCAATGTGATAGATGACGCTCTCGCCACCCACCAGCGTCAGGCGGTCAACCGCATAGCCGGCGTCGCCGAAGCTGCGGAACAAGTACGCGCCCGGCTCGACTTCAAGGCCATCAAGCGTCTGCCGCGCGGCAAGGCGATTGATGGAATTGTCGCGGTCAAAGCCCGTAGCGTTCGAGTAAGCAATAATCTCTTTGGCAGTCATCTCCTGGCCGGCGCGCGTTGGCCGCGCCTCGGCGTCGCTTCTTGCGAGCGTGCCGGGCTGGCTGCTTGATCTCGCGGTAGTCGTCGAGGCTGGCGGGCGCGGCTTTGCACTGGCCAGCGCCTTCGAGCTGATCTTGTGTGGGCTGCCGACCGCTTTCGGTTTGGCGTTGCTACGAGCCGTGGTTTGTGGCGGCGCACTGGCGCGTGTTTCTTTGCTCGGCGTCGTCTTCATCGAAGCGACTGCGGCTGCCGGCGCTCTGGTCGCAGTCGGCAGGGCAAGCAACAGGCGGCCCTGCTCTGCGGCCCGTGTCGTTTCAAATTTCAAGCTGGCGGTAAGCGACAGCAGATTACCATTCTGCATGGCGCGTGATTTCAGCAACAGAGCGCGGGCCAGTGTTTCAATCACCAGGCCCCTGGTCAGCGCGGCGCGGCTGTCGAAGCCGGCAGGCCATTGCAGGATGCGGTCGCGCAATAATAACGCCAGGCTGGCCCGCATGTCGGGCGTCGCTTCTTTCACCGCCAGCCCCGTAAGCAGATAATCGACATCGGCGGGCGTCAGCAGCAAGCGGGCATGGCCTTCGCCGTAAATCGCCGAAGCTAGCAAGAGCGCGAAGCCGCCGAGCCGCGTCGTTTCTTTAAGCGACCGCGGCGCGTCGTGGCCGGCCATCTCGGCGGCGCGTCGCATCCAGTTCTGCATCTCGCCATCGTCGGGCGCGCCGCGCAGATAATTCATTGACGCCTTGCGCGGCAGCCCGAAGCCGAGTACTTGCAGCAGCGCCAGATCGCGCGCCCCGGCGCGGCTTTCCGATTCAATTAAGGATTCCGCCGTTCGGTTTGAAACGATATCGTGACCGGCGAAGGTCTGCCGGTCGGGCTGGCAGGTGACCGAGCGCAGATAAGAAAGCGGCTTGCCGCCAAAGATCACTTCGTTATTTTCGGTGCGCCCGCCACAGTTGGCCGTGTAGAGCGCATCAATCGGCACTAGCCGGCCTGCGTCGTTTGTATAAAGAATGGCGACGCCGCGCGTCTCTTCGACGGCGCGGTTCGTCAGGTCGCGCTCGGCGCTCAAGCCGCCGTAGACCTGCGAGCGCGTGTCATCGCGCAGATCAAAGTCGGCATCGCGCGACTGCGTGCGATGCGCCAGCGCGTAGGTGCGCGCCGCCACCGCCTGCGCCTTCAAGGCTTCGACCGCCGGGTATGCGCCCGGCGACAGCTCCATCGGCACAACGCCGCGCAGGTACTGCTCAAGCGGCAGCACGTTGACGACGTTGATGCGGCCACGCGCGTTGAGGATGAGCTGCATATCGCCGCGATACTCTTTGCCGCCGACGCGTAAGAATGACGCGGCTCGCACGGACGAAGTGCCGCCGAGCGCGGGATTGATGACCACGCTGGGCGCGTCGTTGTTCAGTGGCTTCGGACGCGCGCCCCATAACCGTTCGGCGTCGCGCTGCTGAGTTTCGAGATAATCGCTGTCGCGCCGAGAGGGTTCTTTCTCTTTGCGCGCTTCGGTTCGCGTGTCCGCAAGCGGGCGCGGCGGCTCGGCGGTATTGGCGGCAGTGATCGTCAGCCGGTCATCGCTGCTTGCAAGCATGTGATCGCCTTCGACGGCGACCAGTTGCGACACCCGCTGATAAGCAGGCTCGGCCTCGCGATGGGTTGCGGTTGTTTTGTTGGTTGTGGTTTTTGCTACAGAAGACTTGTTCGTGCCTTCTACCGCATCGGCAGCGTAATCGGGCGCGATGTGCGCCGCGACATAGCCTTCGCGGCGCAGCCGTTCGATCATCGTCAGAGCATCGCGCCGGTCATCGAATTTGCCGATGACGATATGGAAAGCGAGCTGCTGTTTGTCATAGACAATGCTCGCCGGCTCGGCGAAACGCTGCTTGAGATCATCAACAACTTTGCGCGCCTGGCGCGCGTCGGTGACGGTGCCGACTTCGACGCGGTAATCATCGCGTGACGCTTCGTTGATGTCGTGTGTGCTGCGGCGATCATCACTCGGCGCAGCGGTCGCAGGCTGACGCACAAGCTGCTGGCGAATCTCGAAACGTACCGCCTGGCGGGCGATCTTTTCGGCGTCGCGGCGCGCCCCATTGCGCAGCACAATGAAACCCGACGAAGAGCTTAACGTCACGTCGGTCACATCAGTCATTAGGGCGACGCGAATCAACGGGCCGTCATCGTCATAGGCGCGGTCGGCGTCGATGCGGCGCGGGCGCGAGGCGCTTTGACTGGCGGCGTCATCGCTCTGACCGGCGCGCTCGACGATTGAATCATTGGCCGATTGCTGCGCGAAGACGCGCAAGAATTCGCCGCCGTTGAGCAGTAAGCCGGCAGACAGAAGAAAAGTAAGCATCGCGCGCCTGCCTTGCAGCCGCACAGATCGTTTCGCTGTTCGCATAACATCACCGCGAAGGGTTGTAATATACCGTCACTGTGAGCGGGATCGTATCACCTGCGGTCTGGGGGTAACCTTCGAAGGGGCTGGCATTAAATATAGCCTGTCTGGCGATATCGTCAAGGGCCTTGTAACCGGATGGGCGAACGAGGGTCAACGAAGCGACGCGCCCGCTGCGATTGAGAACCAGCGCGAACTCGGCTGAGACTTCGCGGCTCAGCGTCGTGTTGACAAAATCGCGGGGCATGTAGGCTTCATTTGTGCGGCGAACTTTGGCGCGCACCAGGGCGATGTACTGGGCGCTGATGCGCTGCGTGCCGAAGGCGCTGGCTTCGCTGCTGGTGCCGCGCTCGGTGCCGGCAGGCGTTTCGGGCGCACTGTCGGGCGCGGGCCGTGGAGCGGGCGGCGCGGGCGGCGTCACCATAGGCGAGCCGGCGGCAGGGGTGACCGGTTGCGGCGCGCGGGCGCTCGGCACCGCAGCAATCACCGGCGGCGGCTGAACTGTCGAGCGGTCGGGCGACTGGCCTTGATTGCCACCGCCGCGATTGACCTTGATTTGCGCTTCGATCTCGCTGGCCGATGGTCGCGCTCCCTTGCTGCCGCGCTGCGTCGAAGGGTTGGGCGAGCGTGCGATCAAGTCTGTGTCGTTGGCGGTCTGCGGATCGAATTCAAAGCGGTTGGCCTCGGCGCGCTCAAGCGCCACGGTCGGCATGCGCATTCGTGAAGACGACGGCGGCGGCGCGATTTCCGTGATCACTTCGAGCGTCGAGCCTTGCCGTCGTTGTGGCTTGATGTGGCGCATCTCCCATGAGTTCAAGAGAATGATGCCGGCGTAAAAGCAGATATGCAGGACGACAGACACCGCCAGCAACCGCGCAAAGACGCGCTCGTTGTGCAGCCACACGCGCACACGGCCGCGCACGCCGCGCGACGGCTGCTCTTCGATATACTGATTCAGCGTCTCAAGCACGATGACTATTCAACGCTTCAACGGCGAGCGTGTTGAACCGCTGGCGCACGCCTTTCATATCAATCGGCCCGATGTGGGGATGAACGCGGTTGGTCAACAGGACGAAGACGCGCTGTGCCTCGGCGTCCATCCAGACGCTCGTGCCGGTAAATCCATTATGGCCGATAGCGGTCGGCGGCAGAGCGTCGCCCGCCGAACAGTCCGTCGTCGCCGCCAGCACCCATCCGATTGAACGCGCCGTCAGGCGTCCGGGTGTCAAATTCTCTGTCAGCCAGTTGAGGCCGCGCTCGCTCACCAAACGGCTGCCGCGCAGCGATTGACTGGCGATCTGAAACACTTCGCGCGCCGTCGAGAACAAACCGGCGTGCCCGGCAACGCCGCCGAAGTAATGTGCATTACCGTCATGAACCTCGCCCCAGATGACGCCCTCGCGCCATTGATAAGAGTTGGGAACGAGCGGATGCACAGACGCCGTTGTCGTCCTCCGGTTGTTCGCCTCCTCTTTCTCCGCGTCGCCGTGTCGCCGCGTCCCCGCGTCGTCTCTTCCGGCGTCTGTGCGTCCGCGGCTCTCGGTGTCGCAAGCGGCGTTGGCATGCTCGAATGACTGGCCGACTTCGGTGGCGGCGATCTCACGCTTCCACTCAGGCGGCGGATTGAAAGCCGTGCGCGTCAGCGCCAGCGGCTCGATGATCTCTTGCCGCGCCAGGCGGTCAAGTTTCATGCCGGTGATGCGCTCCAGGGCAGCGCCGAGCAGAATGTAGTTCAAATCGCTGTAGATCACCGGCAGCATTCCGGCGTCCGAAACTTCATCGATCAGGCCGGCGATATAAGCCGGCACGTCCGCCGGCTGCGCAGTCTCAAGATAGAGCGGTCGCCAGTTCGGCAGTCCCGACGTGTGTGTCAGCAACTCGGTCAGCGTCACCCGGCGCTTGCACTGCCGAAGCTCGCTCAGGTAATCGGCGGCAGGCGCGCGCCGGTCCCAGAGCCCCCGCTCGTCGAGGATGACTGCCAGTAGCGCCGTGACCAACGGTTTGGTCAATGACGCGAGATCGTAAATCGTGTCAAGCGTCGCGGCGATGCGCTCAGGCTCGACGACCGCATGGCCGAGCGCCGCTTCAAAGACGATGTTGCCGGCTTCGCCGATGACATATTGCGCGCCGGGAAAAGCGCCGCGCGCGATTTCGCTTTCGAGGTATGTAGAGATGCGGGTAGATGTGCGTGTCATTTTTATCTTTGTTCGTTCTGGGGCGTTCAACAAAAATTATAAGCGGCAGGCGAACCCAAAGGGAAGCAAATCCTTGTCGTGCGCCGCGCGGTCATTTCATGTTGATGAATTGACGCTGGCGCGCCGCTTCGTACAGGAGGATGGCCGCTGCCGCTGAAACATTGAGCGATTCGATGCGCAGGCTCATGGGGATGTAGACGAACTGGTCGGCGTCGGCTACCACCTCTTCGTCGAGGCCAGTGGCTTCGCGGCCAAGGACGAAGGCGAGCGGGACGGTCAGATCGGCGTCGGTGTAAGCGTGGGTCTTTTCAGCGCGCGCCGCGTCTTCGATCATCACCGCCCGGCGCGCCGGTGACGTGCGCGTGCCGATCAGTGCGACCTGATGCGAGCGGCAAAGCTGCGCGATGTCGGCGCGGGCTACATCGGTGACAATCGGCAGGCGCAAGGCCGAGCCCATCGAAGCGCGCAGGGCTTTCTGATTGAACGGGTCAACCGTGTCGCGCGTCGTCACTAGGCAGTCGGCTGAGGCCGATTCCGCGGTGCGAATGATGGCGCCGAGATTGCCGGGGTCTTGCAGCCCATCGGCAATGACGACGAGCGTCGGGCGCGCGGCGAACAATTCGCCAAGCTCGTAAAACGGACGGCTGACAATGGCCGCGACACCTTGCGGCGATTCGGTGTCGGCGATGGCCTCCATCACCTGTGGCGGCACGTGCGCGCCACGGCAGGGAATCTTTTGCAGCTCGTCGAGCAGCCGCAAGCCGCGCTCGCTGGTCTCAAGCGACGAGGTGAAGGCGATGGTCTCGAAATGCGCGCCGGCCTCGATGGCATCTTCGATCAGGCGAACGCCTTCAAGAAAAATGTGGTGGTGCTCGCTGCCGCCGCGCACCTGGCGAAAGCGTTTGACCAGTGGGTTTTGTCGGCTGGTGATTTTTTCAACGAGCATGAGCGTTGGCCATCAATCGGTCGTCCGTGGTTTTAGGCAGACAGGCGAGATTTTCTCGAAGCTCACAACCGTGCAGAGAAGTCCGGCGCTGTCCGGGTTGTCAGCTTGAATATAGCATATCGCGCCGGCTAAATTGACAGCCGCGCGATGGATCATTCCTGCCGGCTTAGTTCTTCTTTTCCTGAAAGCGATGGCCGCAGTACCGGCACTTGTAGAACTGGCCGGCGCGCTTCTGCGCGTACTTGCCGGTTCTGCGACAGTGTGTGCAGACACGCTTGATCTGCCGCGTCGCGTCGTTGATGAGGTGCGTCCAGATTGGGTTCATGACATCCTTGCGCGGTTGGTTGCGCTCCTTGTCGCAGGAGCCGCATAGCCGTTTGCCGCTGCCGCGTTTGCAAGCGCTTCTTATCCTAACATAGCGGCTCGTCGCGCCGTCACTCTTGCCCGGCTTGACAAGCGGGCGGCCCGGCGTATGCTATCCACTTGCACCAGGGACTTGCCGATATGAAGAGGCCCGCCGTCACCTCCATTTCTGGTTCCGAATTCGCAATTGGAGAAATAGCATGCTTGTCGTGGCTTGCGGCTACTGGCCGCGCCCGCGCTTTGCGAGGGCGGTGTCAGGCTGATTGGCGAGTGCGCGTCCGGCCAGACGCCAGCGCGTGACTAGCACTCGCCTGTGTGGCTTTGTATGATTAGTCAGGACACCAGCGCGATCAATTTCCGCAACCGCGAACGTGGCTGACCACGGACAAGCGCCTTTGCCTTCCCACCAGGAGTGCCCGGAAGGCTTTCGGTTGATTGGTTATGAGCCTTACAAAATCATCGGGCCGCGTGAAAGTAGTCGTGGCGACGACGGTGATGCTGTCGTTCATTTCGTTCTGGCGAGCCGCAGCCATCGTCTTAAACGATCTCGGCTCGTCGGCTTTTTATGTCGGCGGCATCGCCGAAAAGGCGGTCGGCAAGTCGGCCCCGTGGCTCATCCTCGGCGTCATGCTGCTGAGCGCGGCGGTCTCGGCGCTTTACATCGAATCGTCAACGATGTTCACGCGCGGCGGCGTCTACCGTGTCGTCAAAGAAGCCATGGGCGGGACGATGGCGAAGATTTCGGTGTCGGCGCTGCTCTTCGACTTCATCCTGACCGGGCCGATATCGGGTGTTGCCGCCGGCCAGTACATCGTCGGATTGGTGGCGCAAACGCTCACCTACTTCGGCCACCCGTGGCAGCCGCCGGACGCAGAGAAGAACCTGCTGGCAGCGGCGATGGCTGTGCTGGTGACGACCTACTTCTGGTGGCGCAACATCAAGGGCATTCACGAATCGTCGGACGACGCGTTGCGCATCATGTACATCACGACCGTCATGGTTGTCATCATGATCGGCTGGAGCGTCTTCACGCTGCTGGAGCGTGGCGGCCAAAGCGTGCCGCTGCCGTCGCGCGACACCTTGAGTTATGCCGGCGCGCCCGAGCATGCGCTCGGCTGGATTGAATCCTTGCGCTGGTTCGTCTCGGACGGCGACCGCTTCCACATCGCCGCGAGCGCCCCGACACTGATCGGCTTGTTCGGCGTCCTCGCTGCCTTTGGCCATTCGGTGCTGGCCATGAGCGGGCAGGAGACCCTGGCGCAGGTCAACCGCGAGCTGGAACATCCGAAGCTGCATAACCTCAAGCTCGCGGCGCTGGTCATCTTCATCTACTCGCTGCTGTTCACTTCGCTGGTCAGCTTCTTTGCGGTGTCGATCATTCCCGACGAGGTGCGCCCGCAAGTTTTCGACAACTTGATTTCCGGCCTGGCGATGAGCTTTGTCGGGCCGACTTATTTGAAGCTGATCTTTCAGGCGTTCGTCGTCGTCGTTGGTTTCTTGATGTTGTCGGGGGCGGTCAACACGGCGATCATCGGCTCGAATGGCGTCTTGAATCGCATCTCGGAAGACGGCGTGCTGACCGACTGGTTCCGCGGCCCGCATAAGAAGTACGGCACCACTCACCGCATCGTCACGATCATCGCCGTGCTGCAAATCATCACCATCATCGGCTCGCGCGGCGACGTCTTTCTGCTCGGCGAGGCGTATGCGTTCGGCGTCATTTGGAGCTTCTCGTTTAACGCCGTGGCGACGCTGCTGCTGCGTTTCACGCGGCCACAGGGGCGCGAATGGAAGGTGCCGCTCAATCTAAGAATCGGCAAGACAGAGATACCGATGGGGCTGATCATCATCGCCCTGATGCTGCTGTCGATTGCCATGACCAACTTGCTGACCAAAAAGGTGGCGACGATTTCGGGCATCGCTTTTACGCTGGCTTTCTTTATCACCTTCACGATCTCCGAGCGCATCAACCGCCGCAAGCTCGACCTGACGCTGGCGAAGCTCGACCGCTTCCAGTTGCAGCATAGCGAGGCGGTGAGCGAACAGTCGGTCGGCGTGCGACCCGGCAACGTGCTGGTGGCGGTGCGCGATTTCAACACCCTGTCGCACCTGGAGCAGGCGCTGATAGAAACGAACACCGAAGAGCAAGACATCGTCGTGATGACGACGCGGCTGGTCTCGGGCGACACCAGCGGCGAGCCGGCGGACGAGACTTTGTTTGACGAGTACGAGCAGAAGCTCTTCACGCGGGTCGTGGCGCTTGCGGAAAAACATGGCAAGCCGGTTGACCTGCTGATCGTGCCGGCGACGAACATCTATGACGCAGTGGTGCAGACCGCCTATCAGCTCGACTCGGCAGAGATTGTCGCCGGCACGTCGGCACGGGTGACGATGCAGGAGCAGGCGCGCGAGCTGGGGCGCTCGTGGGAGAAGCTCGGCCAGGCGCCGCGCCGCCGCGTGCTGTTCAAGATCGTCGAGCCGAGCAGCAACGAGCACGTCGTCGAGCTGGGCGCGCATGCGCCGCCGCTGACGGACGAAGATGTCGCCCTGGTGCATAAGCTCTGGCTACAGATTTCAAACATCCCGAGCCGCCGCCGCGTCCACCACCGCGACGTTGTGCGTGTCGCGCTCAATCGCCTGGAGCGCGATATGAAGGGCCGCGCCGACGTGATGTTAGACTTCTACAAACTGGAGCATGAAGGCGATGACCGGCACCGCGAGGACAACGGGCGCCGCCGCTAAGGGCAAATTAGCATGAGCAAAAAGGCGAGTGCGAATAACCAGAAGCCGACAGCAACAGAGAACAGCATTAGTCATATAACCGTGTCTGGCTATAAGTCTATTCGCAACGAGCAGAGCATCGACATCAAACCATTAACGATCTTGGCCGGGGCGAACAATTCAGGCAAATCAAGCATGATGCAGCCCTTGTTGCTGCTGAAACAGACTCTAGAAGCAACGTATGACCCTGGCCCTCTCCTACTGAATGGCCCTAACGTACATTTCACTTCAGCAGATCAATTACTTGCTCATATAAGTAATGGGAGGCGAGCCAGTTCTTTTGAAGTGGGAATCGGGTTAGCTGTCCTTTCCACAATCAAGTTAACTTTCAAAAAAAGAGGCGCTGGAGGTTTCCGAATTCAGAAAATGGTTCTTAAGGACATATATGAGAGGAAGTCACGAGAGTTCATTCTCCAAGAAGGGCTGAATCATAATGATATCCTAACCGGGATGCGCTCGTTCGCGGGGAGCGACGAAGACTTGCTTTTTAACCAGCTTGAGCAACAACAAATTCAATTAGTCATTATCAGAAATCGATGTTTTTTCGATGTGGCTTCAGACAAGGGACTTGTTTTTTCTATCACCCCTATTTTTGGAGACCCTCTTATTCGCCAAATGATTCACTTGCCCGGCTTGCGAGGAAATCCCGAAAGAAACTTTCCCGTTACCGCCGTTGGTTCAATGTTCCCAGGCACGTTCCATGAATATACGGCGAGCATTATTGCGCAATGGCAGGCTGAGAAGCGCTCTAGAAATCTACAGTTATTAGGAAAGTATCTTGAAAGGCTGGGGCTGACTTGGAAAGTGTCTGCTAAAGCGATCAACGATACGCAGGTTGAATTGCAAGTTGGTAGATTACCGCATCCCCGTAAGGATGGATCAACCGATATGGTGAACATCGCCGACGTGGGATTCGGCGTTTCACAAGTTCTGCCGGTACTGGTCGCACTCTTGGTCGCCGAACCGGGCCAACTCGTCTACATCGAAGAACCTGAAATCCATCTGCATCCGCGAGCGCAGTCCGCGATGGCGGAGATATTGGCTGACGCGGCTAAACGTGGCGTCCGCGTCGTCATCGAAACCCATAGCCAGTTGTTGCTCCTCGGCATTCAAACTCTAGTCGCCAAAGGGAACCTCTCGCCTGAGCTGGTTAAGCTCCACTGGTTCCAGCGGCAGAATGACGGCAGCACGCAGATCACCAGCGCCGATCTTGATGAAGCCGGGGCGTTCGGCAACTGGCCGGAAGATTTTGCCGAAGTCGCTCTCGAAGCCGAGAGCCGTTACCTTGATGCTGCCGAGTCACAACAAACGATCAACTAGCATGTCCAAACGAGTCTCGAAACGATTGGTGATTGATGCTTCAGTGGCACGTTCGTCAGGTGATGAGAATGCCGTCTTTCCAACGTCGAAACGATGTCGCGACTTTCTTCTAGCCACACTCGACATTTGCCATCAGGCGGTGATGACTGAAGCCATCCGTGATGAATGGAACCGACATCAATCACGGTTTGCGCGTGGCTGGCGCGTGTCGATGGTGGCTCGTCGAAAATTACACATCATTGATGTTGCGTTGGACGACCACCTGCGGGAAAGAATCCGCCGCGTTGCTACAAGAACGCAAGACCGCGAGACAATGCTCAAAGACGCTCATCTACTTGAAGCGGCCATCGCCACCGATCAAGTTGTGATTTCTCTCGACGAAACGGTGCGAGTGCTGTTCGTCACGGCTGCGATTAGAGTCGGCGAAATCAGAAGGATTTTATGGGCGAACCCGGATAAGATTGAAGAAGACTGCGTAAGCTGGCTTGAACGTGGGGCGAGGAGCGAGAGAAGACGGCAGCTAGGCTTTGTTGAGTAGTGAGATGCCAAACAGGAGATGTAAAAATGGCAATCGTAGAACAGATCAACCGCGACATCATCGCCGCCATGAAGGCAAAAGAGGCCGAGCGCCTGAGCGCCCTGCGCATGATGAAAACGGCGCTGACCTTGCGCGAAACCGAGCTGCCGGGCGCCGTGGACGACACCGAAGCCGGGCGCGTGCTGAACACGTTGCTCAAGCAGCGGCGCGACGCGGCAGAGCAGTATCGCGCCGCTGGCCGCACGGATTTGGCCGACAAAGAAGAGCGCGAAGCGCGGCTGATTCAAACCTATCTGCCGGCTTCGGCCAGCGAAGAAGAGATGGCGCGCGCCGTTGACGACACCATCGCCGAGCTTGGCGCGACTTCGATGAAAGACATGGGCGCCGTGATGAAAGGTGTGCGCCCGCGCCTGGAAGGCAAGACCGTTGATGGCAAAGCCCTGAGCGAGCTGGTCAAGGCGAAGCTGGGGAAGTAGGGACTAGGGGCTAGGGGCTAGGGGCTAGGGGTTAGGGAAGAGCGGATCACGTTCTAGCCTTGATAACTTCCGTCTGGCTCCTGGAGCCTGTTCTGTAACAACTTCATTCCCGCAGCGAACCCTAGCCCCTAGTCCCCAGCCCCTGGCCCCTTCCGGTTAATCAGGCTGGCGACATAGCCGGCGCCGAAGCCGTTATCGATGTTGACGACCGTGACGTTCGAGGCGCACGAGTTGAGCATGCCGAGCAGTGCCGCCAGCCCATTAAACGACGCGCCGTAGCCGATGCTCGTCGGCACAGCAATCACCGGCACGCTGACTAATCCACCAACCACCGACGGCAAAGCGCCCTCCATACCGGCGACAACGATGATGACCCGCGCCGCTTCGAACTCGGCGCGCGCCCCGAACAGCCGATGAATCCCCGCAACGCCGACATCATAGACGCGGGCCACGCGATTGCCCATCGCCGTCGCCGTCACTGCCGCCTCTTCAGCTACAGGGATGTCCGAGGTGCCGGCAGAGATCACTGCAATCACGCCTGCGCCGCGCTCTGTGCGGTCGCGCAAAACCGACACCATGCGCGCCTCGCTGTGAAACTCAGCTTCGGGAGCGAGCTTCAGGATGGCCTGAAAGACCTCTTCCGTGGTGCGTGAGACCAGCAGGTTGGCGTGGTGAGCGAGAATGCGCTCGGCGATGCGGGTGATCTGCTCGACGGTCTTGCCCTGGCCGAGAATGACTTCGGGGAAGCCGTGCCGCAGGGCGCGGTGATGATCGATGCGGGCGAATTCCAGGTCTTCATAAGGCAGGTGGGCGAGTTGCTCGGTCGCGTCGTCTATTGACATGCGCCCGTCGCGCGCTTCTTCCAGCAGTTGCTTGATGCGTTCGCGGTTCACGCAACGATTCTAGCACAGGAGCTAGTAGGCAGTAGGCAGTAGGCGGTAGGCAGTTAGTAATGCGCGTGCAGACGGCTGCGACGCCGCGGAACGATTATGGAATTGGCAAACTGCCTCCTGCTTCCTGGCTGCTGGTCCGTTGACAATAAAAACGCGGCGCGGGTAGACTCAGGCCAGCTGCAATGATGTGCAGCTTGTGACCTAAGCATTCGTCGTCAGCGTGGGCCTTCATCGCTGAGTGGACGACTGACGCACGCTCACCTTTCCTCGCCCGAGGCGGTGCGTTGGCCGTTCGAATTATCCAGACCTTAGCGGCACCGCCTGCCCAACAGGCGACGAGGAGGGACTATGAAAAATCTCGGCTCGATAGTCAAGGACTCGGATCGTGATCTCTTCTGCATATCGGTTGACGATACCGCCTACGCTGCGGCGCGCTACATGGCTGAGCGCAACATCGGCGCGGTGACGGTGGTTGAGGGCGAGCGCATCGCCGGGCTGTTTTCGGAGCGCGACCTGATGCGGCGCGTCGTCGCCGAAGGCCGCGACCCGCAAAGCGTCCGCGTCGGCGATGTGATGACCACCAACCTGACCATCGCCAGCCCGGACGAAAGCTACGAAGCGGCGATCTCGAAGATGCAGACGGCGCGCTGCCGCCACCTGCCGGTGCTGGAAGGCCAGCGCTTCGTCGGCCTGGTCTCGTTGCGTGATCTGCTTAAGGTGGACGCCGACGAGAAGGCTGAAGAGATTCGCTTGCTGAACACCTACATCAACTATGTGCCGCCCGGCAAGGCACACGGCGCTTAAGCGCTGGGTCACGCCGGTAGAGACAAAACCGACTCGGAGATACGCCGCCAGGGTATGCCCGCTTCCGGCAGCAGGCCGCCAGGGCGAGCCAGGCGACGTGCGAATCAATGGGATGGTATTCCACGCGGGTTAGCCGTCAAGCCGCTTCCTGATACAATGCAGCAACAGACATCGCCGCCGCCGGTGATCTAGCAAGCGGCGCGCGGGTCTCTGTCTGAATCGTTCGCTGTCGAAGGAGCCTGAATGCAGGTCGTCGTCGTCAAAGAATCGCAGGCGGGCGAGTCGCGCGTCGCGCTCGTGCCTGAGTCAGTCAAGAAACTCGTCGCCGCAAATGTACGGGTCGCCGTCGAAAGCGGCTCAGGCCGCGATGCCGGCGCAAGCGATGAAAGTTACACTGCCGCCGGGGCCGAGGTGTCGACGGATCGCGCCGCGCTGCTCGGCGCTGCCGATGTGCTGGCCACGGTCAACGCTCCATCCGTCGAAGTGATCGATCAATTGAAACCCGGAGCCGTAGTCATCGGGTTTCTGCGCCCGCTCGATGAGCCACAAGCGATGCGCCCGTTTGTCGAGCGCCAGCTTTCTGCGTTTGCGATGGAGCTGGTGCCGCGAACGACGCGGGCACAGGCGATGGACGCGCTCTCTTCGATGGCGACGGTCGTCGGTTACAAATCGGTGTTGATGGCCGCAGAGCGCTTGCCGCGCATGTTCCCGATGCTGACGACGGCAGCGGGCACGGTGCCGCCGGCGCGCGTCCTGGTGTTGGGCGCAGGCGTCGCCGGGTTGCAAGCCATCGCTACGGCGCGGCGCCTGGGCGCGGTCGTCGAAGGCTTCGACATTCGCGCCGCGGCGGGCGAAGCGGTGAAGTCATTAGGCGCGACCTTTCTTGAACTGGACTTGAGCGGCTTGCAGACCGAAGATGCCGGAGGCTACGCGAAAGAGATTACCGAAGAAGCGATGGAGCGGGCGCGCGCCCTGATTGCCAAAGCGGCGCGCACGGCGGACGTCATCGTCACTTCGGCGCAAGTGCCGGGCCGCCACGCGCCTTTGCTGGTGACCGACGAAGCGGTGACCGGGATGAAGCGCGGTTCGGTGATCGTTGATCTGGCGGCTTCGACGGGCGGCAACTGCGCGGCGACCCGCGCCGGCGAAGACGTAATCAAGGACGGCGTCCTGATTCTTGCGCCCTTAAATCTGGCGGCGACAGTCGCTGTGCATGCCAGCCAGTTGTATTCGCGCAACCTGACATCGTTCCTGAGCCTCATGATCAAAGACGGCGCTTTGAACATGGATATGAGCGACGATATCGTTGCTGCGTCCTGCGTCGCGCACGCGGGCCGCGCCATCAACGCCCGCGTCGCCGCTGCGCTCGCCGGGAAGTAGCGCCGTCTATCAAGCTTGTGCAGGTATGAACTGAATCACAGAGAGGAATCTGATGCTCGAACCTTTAGCACTCATCCTCGCGCTGGCCGAAGCGCCGGCAGACGGCAGTTCTTTCATGAGCCCTGAGATGTTCATTGGCGCGCTCTACGTCTTCGCGCTGGCGGCGTTTCTCGGCTATCAAGTCATCTCGCGCGTGCCGCCGCTGCTGCATACGCCGCTGATGTCTGCGACCAACGCCATCTCGGCCATCTCGGTCGTTGGCGCGCTGGTCACTGCTGGCGGCGGCTACAACCGGACGAGCACGATCCTCGGCTTTCTCGCCGTCGTTGCCGCGATGACCAACGTCGTCGGCGGCTTTATGATCACCGACCGCATGCTCCGCATGTTCCGTAAGAAGCCCGCCGATACCGACACTTCCGAAAAGGAGACGAAGCGACGCGGATGAGCTACTTCAGCGAGATCACTTACCTGCTGGCCTCCATCTTATTCATCTTCGGCCTCAAGAGCCTGAGCCACCCCGACACGGCGCGGCGCGGCATGAACCTCGCGGCGATTGGGATGCTCGCGGCCATCGTCGGCACATTGGTGCGCCACGAGATCGTGCGCTTCGAGTGGATCGTTGCCGGCCTCATCATCGGCTCGTTGATCGGCGCGGCGATGTCCATCTGGATGCCGATGACGGCGATGCCGCAACGGACGGCGCTCTCACACGCTTTCGGGGCGCTCGCCGCATCGCTGGTCGGCATCTCGGAATACGCGCGGCACGGCGAGGCGCTCGGCACCTTTAAGATGACCGCGCTCGGCCTCGAAGTCATGCTCGGCAGCCTGACCGTGACCGGCAGCCTGATGGCCTTCATCAAGCTGCAAGACCTGATTCGCGGCACGCCCATCACCTACAAGGGACAGAACATTATCAACATCACGTTGTTTGTCGTGATGATCGGACTGTTCGTTTACCTGTTGTTTGTGCCCTCGACCGGTGTGGCCTTTTACACGATGGTCGGCCTGGCGTTCACCTTCGGCGTCCTGCTGGTGCTGCCGATTGGCGCGGCGGACATGCCAGTGGTGATGTCGCTGATGAACTCGTATGCGGGATTGGCGGCGGCGGCCACAGGCTTTGCGATATCGAATAACGTGCTGATCATCGCCGGCACGCTCGACGGCTTTTCGGGATTCATTCTATCAATCCTGATGTGCCGGGCGATGAACCGCTCGGTGACCAACGTCTTATTCGGCGCTTTCGGCTCGGACTCGGCGGTGCAGGCGGTGCAGGCCGAAGGCGTGATGCGCGAGGTTTCTCCCGAAGACGTCGCGGTGCAGTTAGCTTATGCTCGCCAGGTGGTCTTCGCGCCGGGTTATGGCATGGCGACGGCGCAGGCGCAGCACGCCGTCCGCGAGCTGGGCGACCTGCTCGAAAAGCGCGGCGTCAGCGTCAAGTATGCGATTCACCCGGTCGCAGGCCGCATGCCCGGTCACATGAATGTGTTGCTGGCCGAATCCAACGTGCCCTATTCGCAGTTGTACGAGCTGGAGCAGATCAATCCTGAGTTTCCCTCAACTGATGTTGCGGTCGTCATCGGCGCGAATGATGTTGTCAATCCTGATGCCCGCGACAATCCGCAAAGCCCGATTGCCGGCATGCCGATTTTAGAAGTTGACCGCGCGCAGTCGGTGATCGTCTTGAAGCGCGGCAAGGGCAAAGGCTTCGCCGGCATCGAGAACCCGCTCTTCTTCAAGCCGAACACCGGCATGCTCTATGGCGACGCCAAGTCATCGCTGACCCGCCTTGTGCAGGCCGTTCAGGAAGTCTGACAAGCCGGAGGACAGAAAAAAACACGGGAGGCACAGAGACTTCTCTGCGCTTCTCCCTGTCTCCGTGTTTCTGTGGTTGGCTCTCTTCAGGATTTCTTTCGCGCCGGCGTTTTCTTCGGCGCAGCCGGTTTTGCCGGGCCTGCGGGTTTGGTCGCCGCGGGCTGAACGGTCGGCGTCAGCTGCGGCGGTTGCGCGCCCGCCGGCACGAGCCATAGCTCTACCGTTGCTTGCTCACGCGCGCCGCCGTCCAATGGCATCAGCCGCTGACCGTCAATCCCGCGTTTCGTGACCAGATAATTTTTCGCCCTGGCCGCCATCTTCTTCATACCGCCGGGCTGGCTGGTGCGGCCACTGTAGTAAACCAGATAAGCCTGCGCTGTCGGGTCGTTGGTCATCTCGATGAAGAAGTTGTCGAGCCGCGTGTTCTCGTCTGCCGGCTTAAGCGCGCCGTATTCGTCGAGCTTGCGCGCCTCGGGCTTCTTCATCACCGACGTGGTGCAACTCCCCGCCGTTGAGCCGTAGCCACATTCCCGGTCAAAGCCGCCAAGGTCGACCGTTGCCGTCACGCTGCTGTTTTCGGTCAATCCGCTTGTATCAACCGTAATCGTAGACGTGCCTTGCCCCGAACTGATCGTGCCCGCCGACACCGCCCAATTGTAGGTCGGCGTCACATTCTGATCACCGCCGCTAACATTCGCCGTCATGGTTAGCGGCTCGCCTGCGTTGACCATGTCGGGGCAGCTTACTTTAGTGGTCGGGCATTTGCCTTGCTGCGGTTGAGCCGCGGTGTGAAAGCTTGTGGCCGCGCCCGAAAATAAGCAAACAACCATAATGACCAACACGGCGAACAAACGCCGGTCACTGAGTTTCATCATTGAAGTCCTCCTGTAATCTTCGCTTGATTGTTTGTCGGGATAGACCTGTGGGACGACATCAACCCTTTACCTTGCCCGAGCAATCCGCTACACCTTACCGGCAGATTCTCATGCGGTCAACAACATAGCGCCACAAAATGAAAGCGGCTGGCTCATCGTGAGCCAGCCGCTTTGGCATTTACGGCAAACTTCATTGCCGCGCTTAATCGCCCGAATAGGCTTCGCTCGCCTTGATCCGCGGCTGTCGCCGGGTGTCGCGCGATTCGACTTCGCTCGGCTTATCAAACGAGCGGCCCGTGAACAGGTTGATGACGAACCAGCCGAGCAGCAAGGCGCCGACCGCAAACAGCGCGTCGCCCGGCCCGCGCAGCCAGCGCAGCTTTTCAAGCAAGCCGGTCTGCAAGAACTCCGCCGAGCGCGCGTACCACGTGCCGTGCTCGACTGAAGCCCAGGTCTGCATCAAGCCGATGGGCAGCAGGCTAAAGACGACCATCATCGACAGACCGATGTTAATCGTCCAGAAAGCCCACTTCAACGGCCACTCCTTCCACGCCCGGCCCGGCTTCAGCGCCCGCAGCACGAACAACATCAAGCCGATGCCGAGCATGCCGTAGACGCCGAACAGCGCGGTGTGCCCGTGAACCGGCGTCGTGTTCAAGCCCTGCATGTAATAGAGCGCCACCGGCGGGTTGATCAGGAAGCCGAACAAGCCGGCGCCGACCAGATTCCAGAACGCCACGGCAACGAAGAAGTTGATCGGCCAGCGATAATTCGCTACCCATTCTTTGGTTCGCGACAGCTTGATGTTGTCCCACGCCTCGCGCCCGATCAGCACCAGGGGGACGACTTCAAGAGCGCTGAAAACGGCTCCCAGAGCCATAATCGCGTTGCCGGTGCCGGCGAAGTAGAGGTGATGGAAGGTGCCGATGATGCCGCCTGCCAGAAAAATCACCGTCGAAAACAGCACGGCTTGTGTCGTCGTCCGCACCGACAACAGTTTCAGGCGCACGAAGAGGAAGGCGATGACGACGGTGGCGAATACTTCGAAGAAGCCTTCGACCCAAAGATGGACTACCCACCAGCGCCAGTATTCAGCCGTCACCATGTGGCTGCGCTGGCCGTACATCAGCCCGGCGCCGTAGAAGAGCGCAATGGCGATTGACGATATCAGGAACAACAGCAGCAGCGGGCGCGATTCGCTCTTCACCTTCAATGCCGGCTTCAGCGCGCGCCACATCAGCCACAGCCAGAAGAGCAGGCCACCGAACAAAAGGATTTGCCAGAAGCGCCCCAGGTCAACATATTCGTACCCTTGCGCGCCGAACCAGAACCAGGTGTTGCCGAGCTTCTGCTGAATGCCCAGCCATTCGCCGGTCATCGAGCCGGCGACGACGATGAGCAAGGCGATGAATAACAGGTTGACGCCGAACCGCTGGCCTTTGGGTTCACCGCCGCCAACCGCCGGAGCGATGAACAATCCCGTGGCCAGCCACGATGTCGCGATCCAGAAGATGCCGACCTGCGTGTGCCAGGTGCGCGTGATGGCATAAGGCAAAAACTTTGCCAGCGGGATGCCATAGAAACCGTCGCCTTCGACGCCGTAATGTGCGGTGACGGCGCCGAGCAAGATTTGCACGACGATCAACGCCGTGACGACGATGAAGTATTTGATCGTCGCGCGCTGCGACGGCGTTGGCTGGAAGCCGAGCAGCGGGTCGTTGTTCGGCACGTCCGTGGGCGGGGCTTCGCGCTCACGCGTGCTGTAATACCAGACCAGCGCGCCGATGCCTGCGAGCAAAAGGATAAAGCTGATGATGCTCCAGACGACGGCGCTCGAAGTCGGGTTGTTATTGATCAACGGCTCGTGAGGCCAGTTGTTGGTGTAGCTGATGGTCGCGCCTGGGCGGTTGGTTGACGCCGCCCACGCCGTCCACCAGAAGAAGGATGCCATCTGCCGCTGCTTGGTCTGGTCGGTCAAGGCGTCGCGCGGGATCGCATATTCGCTGCGGCCACTGGCGAACACATCGGCGTAGTACTTCGAGAGCGAATCGAACGCCTCGGCGCGCGCCGGGTCAATCGTCAAGGTGCCGGTCGCAGCGTCGTAGGTATTCGTGCGAAACACGGTTTCGAGGCGCGCTTTCAACACGGCCTGCTGCTCGGCATTAAGCGCCGCGAAGTTTGCCTGGCCATAGCCGGCGGCCCATTTGTCGAGCGTGTAATTTAATTCGCGGTGCAGATAATCCGCCGTCCAGTCGGGAGCGACGTAAGAGCCGTGACCCCAAATAGAGCCGGTCTCCTGGCCACCGATGGATTGCCAGACGTTCTGCCCGTCTTGAATAGTTTCTTTGTCGAACAGGATTCGACCATCGGTCGTGACGACGCGCTGCGGGATAGGCGGCGCGTTCGATAACAGTCGGAAGCCGAGGCCGCCGAGCACGGCGAACGAGCCGACGACTACCACACACAGAGCGATCCACAGACGTTTATACGCCATAATGATTCCTTTCCAAGTTGCCCTTGAATGGGACTCTCAAGGCGAGAGCAGGCCCAGATTCCGCAAACTCATCCTTTTCTGCAATAGAAGTGCCACGCGAAGGGATGAGCCGGCCTGGCGACTAAACGTCTGTCGAATCAGCAGGCGAGATATCGGAGCGGGAGCGATAGTATGAATGCTGCGAATTATTCCCCTCACTCGCTCTGAAATTCTACCCACCGGCCTTCTGCTGATCGGTGTCACGCCGTATGCGGCCCTCACCCTTCAAATCAGGAGATTAGCCCAGCATTGCCGGCGGCGCGTTGACTTAAGTCACACCGGGCCACCTGTGACGCCGGTCACGGCGGCGCCTGATAGCTGTCATAGCCGGGCCTTCCTTCGACATTTTAAAGTGTCCGTGAGGCGGTCTGCGGGTTACGCCTCGCCGGAAGGTAAAAGTCGTGAACAAGATCATCGAGAAGAGAGCCATCGCTGAAGCGATTCACCGCTTCGTTATCGAAGGGCCGCAGATTGCCCGCAAGCGCCGCGCCGGCAACTTCGTTATCGTGCGCGCTAACGAGACTGCCGAACGCGTCCCGCTCACTATCGTTGACGCAGACATCGAGCGCGGCACGATTACGCTGATCGTTCAGGGTGTCGGCAAAACCACACGGATGCTGAACACCATGCACGCGGGCGAGGCGCTGGCCGATGTCATCGGGCCGCTCGGTCAGGCGACGCCGATTGAACGGCTCGGCACCGTCGTCTGCATCGGCGGCGGCGTCGGCACGGCTGAAGTGCTACCGATTGCGCGAGCGCTAAAAGCCGCCGGCAACCATGTCATTTCGATCATCGGCGCGCGCAGTCGCGACCTGTTGATTCTCGAAGCCGAAATGCGAGCGGCGAGCGACGAGATAGTTATTGTCACCGACGATGGCAGCTACGGGCGGCGCGGCCTGGTGATTGATCCCTTGAAAGAGATGCTTGAGCAGGGCAGAGAACTGAACGCGGTTTACGCTATCGGGCCGCTGGTGATGATGCGGGCCGCCGCAAAGACGACCGAAAGCTACAAGGTGAAAACTTACGTCAGTCTCAACCCGGTAATGATTGACGGCACGGGAATGTGCGGCGGCTGTCGCGTCACGGTCGCCGGCCAAACCCGCTTCGCCTGTGTGGACGGGCCGGAGTTCGACGGCCATCAGGTGGACTTCGACAACCTGATCATGCGCAATTGCGCTTATCAGGAGCAGGAGCGTGCCGCGCTCGAACGCTACGAGGCCGCTCTGGTGGCCGCCGCCGAAGGACTGGTTTAGGGAGAGGAGGCAGGAGGCCGGAGGCAGTCCCGTAGGGACGCGATGTTTATAGTTACAGACGCCTATAATGACGAAGCCCCGTAGGGGCGAAATGGCGACATTGCGCTCCTGACGGAGCTTGAATCTTAAGAGCATCGGTGACTATAAACATTGCGCTCCTAACGGAGCTAGGAAATCAACTGCCTCCTGCTTACTGCCTCCTGCCTCCTGCTTCCTGTTAAAGGAGTGAACGTGCCGACACAATCCGCACGGATCAAACGCAACCCGAAGGCGCCGCGCCAGGAAATGCCTTGCCAGGAGCCGCGGCGGCGCAGCCGCAGCTTCACCGAAGTCGCGCTTGGCTTCACCGAAGAACTGGCGCTCATCGAAGCACAGCGTTGTATCGCCTGCAAGAAGCCGACCTGCATCGCCGGCTGCCCCGTAGAAATCAACATTCCGGAATTCATCACCGCCATCCTTGAGCGCGACTATGGGCGCGCCGCCGCCGTCGTTCGCGAGAAGAACAGCCTGCCGGCTATCTGCGGGCGCGTCTGCCAGCAGGAAGACCAGTGCGAAAAACAGTGCGTGCTGGCCATCAAAGGCACCTCTGTAGGCATAGGCCGCCTTGAGCGTTTCGTTTCAGATTACGAGCTGGATACGGGACGCTCGGCGACGCCCTGTATCGCGCCTTGCACGGGCAAGCGCGTCGCTCTGGTCGGCAGCGGGCCGGCGTCGCTGACGGCGGCGGGCGATCTGGCGCGACTGGGCCATCGTGTGACCGTGTTTGAAGCCTTGCACAAGCTCGGTGGCGTGCTGGTCTATGGCATCCCCGAGTTTCGTTTGCCAAAGAGCGTGCTTGAGGCCGAGATTCGCAAGCTCGAAAACATCGGCGTCGAGTTTGTGACCAGTTGCGTCATCGGCAAGACTGAAACCGTAGACGAGCTGTTCGAGGATGGCTACGACGCGGTCTTTCTGGCGACCGGTGCGGGGTTGCCTTACTTTCTGAACCTGCCGGGAGAAAACCTCGCCGGCATCTATTCGGCCAACGAATTCTTAACGCGCGTCAACTTGATGAAAGCCTATCAGTTTCCCGCCTACGACACGCCGGTCAAAGTCGGCAAGCGCGTCGCCGTGTTGGGCGCGGGCAATACGGCGATGGATGCGGCGCGCGTGGCGCTGCGGCTGGGGCCTGAAAAAGTTTATATGGTCTATCGCCGCTCGCGTTTGGAAGTGCCGGCGCGCGCCGAAGAGGCCGAGCACGCCGAAGAAGAAGGCATCGAGTTTAAGTTCCTGACCGCGCCGACGCAGTTCTTTGGCGACACACGCGGCTGGGTCTGCGGCATGGAGGTGATGCGCTGCGAGCTGGGCGAGGCGGACTCAAGCGGCAGGCGGCGCCCCGTGCCTGTGAAAGGCTCAGAGACAACGCTCGACGTAGACACGGTGATCGTCGCGATTGGTCAGGGGCCAAACCCGCTGGTGCAGGGGACAACGCCGGGATTGAACACCAACAAGTGGGGCAACATCCTCACCGACGACGTGCAGCAGACGAGCCGGACGGGCGTTTATGCCGGCGGCGACGTGGTGCGCGGCGGCTCGACGGTCATCCTGGCGATGGGCGACGGCAAACGCGCGGCGCGGGCGATTCACGAATTCTTGATGAATGGCGGCAACGGCAGAAAGCCTTGAGGCTAACGTTTTTGGCTTTGCCACAAAGACACGAAGGCACGAAGGAGCACAAAGAGCTTAATGATTCTTTGTGGCTTCGTGGCTTCGTGGCTTCGTGGCAATTCCTTTAGCGATGCTCAGTTGAAAACCGCTCTGGACTATGCCGGCGACGCCAGAACTCGCTGGCGGGCCATCGCTGCTCTTCGCGGTAGTATTTCGCGCGGGTCTCGGTGTAGCTGTTGAACTCTGCGAGCACGAAGCGGCGATAACGGCGCACGCCTGCCTCGTCGCCTCGCGTCAGCCAATCGCCGATTGCATAGGACGCGAATATCCCGGACCGCAGCGCCTTGAGGATGCCCTGAGAAGAGAGCGGGTCGAACCGCGAGGCGGCGTCGCCGACCGCCAACCAGTCGCCGCCCGCTGCCGGCTCAAGGCGGCGCGACTCAGAGGAGTGAACAACTAGCGGGCCACACGGCTCGCCCTCCCGCGACAACGCGCCGACTGCGGGCATGGCCGCGAGCTTCTGACCCCACCGCTCCACTTCACTGAGTCTCATGCGGCGGGCGAGATCGGCGTCGGTCATGCAGGCAGTGATGCGCCGCCCGTCAGGCAATCCGGCGGTGTACCACCAGCCATCCTCAAAGGCTTCGACGAGGACGCGCGGGTCGTCGCCGCCGCCATCAAAGAGACGGGCGATGCCGACGAGTCGGTCAGCGTCAACAAAACGTGCACCGCAGCGACGGGCGAAAGCGGCGACGCCGCCGGTGGCATCGACGATGAATCGGGCCGAGAACAGACGGCCTGACGAAAGCGTCAGCCGCCATTCGTCGCCGACGCGTTTGGCGTCGCGCAGTCGAGCATCGAGAATGAGCATCGCGCCTCTATTCTCGGCCTCGCCCGCAAGCATCGCGTCGAAGGCGGCGCGGTCGAGGTGCCAGCCGACGTTGGCCGGCGTATAGATGAAGTCGTTGTCGAGCGGCCTGGCCGTGCCCCACACTGCTGTCGTGCCATACACTTCGCGGTGGGGTTGAGCGCGGAAGGGCTGCCAGACGCCGAGGTGTTCAAGGATGGTTTGCGCCAGGGGCGGCAAGGTCTCGCCGATGCGTGGCGTGTCGTAACGCGATGCTTCGATGACGACGACGGAGAGCGATGGCGCGTGGGCGCGCAGCGACAGCGCCGTCGCCGAACCGGCGGGGCCGCCGCCAACGATGGCTACATCAAAAGACGCAGGCTCCATCTCGATTACGCCGTGCGCGCCCTAGTCTACCCACACCGCGTAGAATGAAGCGACGACGCCCGCCGGGTTCACGGTGCCGGGTTGGCTTCCCGAATGCGGGATGGTGCGCACTATCGAGCCGACAATCGCCGCCCTCTGAAGCGAGTCGTTGCTGTTGGGCCAGACCGGCACGAGCCAGCCGATGTAATCGTAAACCCACTCCTCGCCGCCGACGATGCCGCGACCCTGGAAGCGCACTTGCCCCGGCGAGCCATAGCCGATTGAGCCGTGCAGGTCGAGCGACCAGCCGGGGCCGCCAATCGTGCCGCCAAGCGCGTCCGACGACGGCGCGGTGATGACCAGCGTGCCGCGGCCAAATTCGAGCTTATCGAAGTCTGTGTTGATGTCAGGATCGTTGAGTAAGCTGCGATAGGTCCAGGTGCCGACGAATGGATTGTCGCTCATAATTTCTCCTTAGTCGTTCTTGTCGTATTTCGTGCGCTCGACGCTGATGTATTTCTGGTCTGGCGGCAGCGTCGTCGGTTCGACATCGCCGGGAGGCAAGAAGGGGTTGCGGCGAATGAAGCCCAGCCGCCACCACTCTGTGACCATCTTCAAGTCGCCGGCGTTGGTCTGCGGCACGCCCGGACTCCAGTCGCGCCAGCCAATATTTGGCTGGCCGTTTTCGACCGATAGCAACTCCCACGACTGGAGCGGGCGGTGCGCCGGCCACCACAGCGTTTCCCAGACGCGGCGCTCGCGCTCCATCAGCTTATCGTCGTCGCTTTCGGGGTAGATCACATTCCACATTTCGTAGGTGATATCGACCGGCTGTGTCGAGCATTCGTTGAAGTCGGCCTGCCAGGGGACAGACATATACTTGGTCAGGTCGCCGGGCTGTAAGCCTGTTTGGAAATTGTTCTCAAGGCTGAGATCGTCGCCGGCATAGAAAGCAAAGTCGCCGTCGGCAACCGAGCCTGCGGCGCTTGCCTGCGCCGGCGTCTGCCCGAAGTTATAAAACGCCGGGTCGGCATTGATGCGATAAGGCTCACGCCAGATCGATGGATTGCGCATCACCCAGCCAAGCTCGCCGCCAGGACAGAACGAGCCGCCGAGGATGTTGGTCAGCACGGCCCGGTCGAGGTCGTGCGCCGTGCGGTTCACCCAATCGGCGTACGGCTGCCAGGGGTCTGGGTCGCCCCAGCCTTCGAGCTTCTCGTTGTAGAACAAGCCGAGCGCCCATTGACGCAGCAGATAAAACTGGTAGTCGGTGAGGCGTAGGAACTTTGACACCAGCGTGTTCGAGATCGGGTTGTCGCCGCAGAGCAGCGGCATGCGCGGCAGGTCGTGGACGCGGCTGCTCGGCCTGCCGCCGATGACGAATTGATTCTCTTCGCCGGGTGCGCGCAGCAGGTCGAAGAGGTAGCGCCGCAACGGGCCATAAGGATCATAGGTGTTGGCGGCGATGCAGCGGCGTCGGCAGTCTTCGAGAAGTCTGCCCGTCACATATCTCCGCAGGTGGTCGCGCATAAGCTGGTGGAAGCGGTCGCCGAATTCGTCGCCGCGCGGCGCGCGGGCGTCGGCGATCCGGTCTACGGCGCGCTCCAGCTTCTCGGCGTCCGTGGTGTTCGACATCGTCCCGGTCGCCGCCTGCCAGCGCCGCTGGTAGCTGTCGAAATCGTCACCGGCGTCCTCTCCGAGCACCTCGCGGGCAAAGCTCGCCAGCTGTTCGCGCAGCTCGCCGACTTGCGCCTCGTCTACCAGGTACGGCTCATTAGCGGCGCTTGCCGCCAAGCGCGGGGCCGCCGTCTCAAGCGGCAGCAGCGCCGCCGTCAGCGTGTCAATGAAGAGCTGTCCCGAATGGTGATCTTCAATACATTTCTTCTCGCAAGCGATGACCGCCTGACGGTCGATCATCGGCGGCAGTCCCAGCTTTTCCGGGTCGAAAGAGCCGCGCGTCGATTGGTTGTGCGGGTAGTTCGACTGCCCCAGGACATCGCAAAGGTAGCTGTACTCGTCCGGGCGGTAGAGGATGCGCCAGATGTCGCGGTAGAACCAGGGCTTGTGCTCGGGGTTCCAACGCAAGCGTCCGGCCCGCCAGTGAATCAGCGCCCCTTCGTCTGTGGGCGGGATGTGCGGCGGGTCGTCGAAGGTTCCCGCCGTCCCATAGAGGTCTGTGCGCGCCGCGAACTGCCGGATGGCGAGGTCTTCGATCACATCATCCATCGTCACCACGTCGAGTATCTCCGGCACGTAGCGCGGGTAGGCGACGATGACCCAGGCCGGGAACTCGACATCGATGTAACGGATGCGCTGCACCAGCGGCGAGAACATGACGAGCCGCGCCATGACCGGGCCATCCGAGGTGTCGTCGAACCAGCCATCGTTGTTGGCGTAGTCTTCGATGCGCGGCTGCCCGAAGTCGTCGAACAGGTACGAGCCCGAGTTGCCGTGACCGCCTAGCACCAGCAGCCGCCCCGTGTCGTCCGTGAGCAGGTCGCCGAGCGTGTCAATCGAGTTGGGCTTCAGCGGTGGCGGGAAGGTCGGCGCGTAGATGTCGAAGCCTTCGCGGCTGAAATGAGCCGTGCGCTGATTCGTATGATCGACGGTACGCGGGCCGGGATCGATGATCAGTTGTTGGCGGGCGTTCGGGTCGGTGATGGCGGCGTTGCGCAGCGGGTGATCCGGCGCGTACCCATGTTCGCCATCAAGCTGCTCGAACTGATACCACGAGGCTTTCTTATTTGCCAGATAGACGCGCCACTGGATATCGATGAGCGTGCCGGCGTTGCCGCCGCCTTCGATATGGTCGCCCAGTTTGAGAGGCCGCCCCTGCGGGTGGTCGTCGTCGTAGGCCCATATCTGGAAGCGCGCCGCCTGACGCTTGATGCGCCCCTCGCCGTCTTTGAAGCTCTTGACGGTCTGTTCGGTCATGCCATCGGACGACAGCCGGGGGTTGCCCCGCTGGTCGCAAGCGATGGGCAGCGCGGCGGGCGTCTCCGGCCCGATGTCGAAAGCGTCGGGGCTGTTGCCGAGTCGGGCGACGCCGACTCCAGGATGGATGCGGTAGGTCGTAGGCATAGATTTTTCTTCCTCGGAATTAGTCGAGAAAATCGAGCGACACGCCGTCGAGCCGCAGCAAGTCTTTCTCTTCCTGGTAATCGGCGCCGATCACCACCAGCGTGATCTGCAACGATGTCGCGCCCTGGTCGAGCAGGCGCTTCGCCGCCGCGGTGACGTTGATGCGGTGGTTGCGCGGCGTGTTGTGATGGCGTGGCCGCTGGTCGTACTGGCGAGGCCGACCGGGCGGCAGGTCGCAATGGCCCGGCCCGCCGATGCAAGAGCCGTGACCGAAAATGGCCAGGTAGCCCGCGTAATGCTCATCATCAATCGGCGTCGAGGCGGCGGCGTCCGCGAGGTTCAGGAAGACGCGGATGAAGCAAGAGCGCGGCAACTGCGGGACGCGATGCAGGCGAACCTCGGCCTGATTCAACGTCCCGCGCACCGCCTCGGGCACATTGATCGGCTGCGAGACGAAGCGGCCCACAGGCGTCTCCAGCCCCACCGGCACCAGGAAAGCGCACTTGACGTATTCGTAACCGAAGCGCGCCATGTCGAGCGTGTCGGCGATGGTATAACTCCACGGCGTCAGCACCGCGTCGAGGTCTTTGGGCAGCGAGTGCGGGTTCAACTCCTGCCACTCGTGCCAGGTGCGGTCGATGTTGGCATGGATGGGCCAGAAGACCGGGTCGAAGGAGGCCGTCAGGTTGCTCAGCATATCGCCGAATTCGGGCTGACCGTAGAGATCGCTGCGCGAGTGAAAGCGGCGGCCTGTGACCTGCACGCCGCGGTTACGGTCGCCGGCAGCCTGGCGGAGCGTGGCCAACTTGGGGCCATCCGTGGGCTTGGGGCCATCCACGAGCGGGTTCTGACCGCCCGTCCAGATGTGCATGGTGTTGTGCGGGTTCTGATCGAGAAAGCCGAACGAATCGTCATAGTAGCTGCCGCCGCCGAAGTCGCGGAAGCTCCGCAGGCTGAGAATCTGCGCCATGTCCTCCGGCGTCGGGTAGTGGTAGTGAAAGATCGATTTGTTAACCGGCACCGACTGTTTGGTGTTCGGGTCGAAGTACTCCCCCGGGTAACGCAGCGGATACCACAACGAGTTGGCCGCGAGCAGCGCGTCAATGAAGCGCTTGCGGTACTCGCCCTGGGGATAATCCTGATTCTTGGTTATTCTGACGACCGCTTTGAAGAAGTCGGACAGGGAAGTGTAGCGCTTGTGCTTGTCAACCATGTGCCGCTGCAACTTGTCGCCGTCTGTCTTGTCGATGCTCGGTATAGCTACCTCGGTGAGGTAGGTGATTGATGCCGTGGTCAGGTATGCCTTGAAGGCTGGCGGGATGACGCTGCCGTTTTCGGGCGAGTGCGGCGAATACATCGCCATCGTCCAGTCCCAGTAAGGCATGGTGACGCCGGGGCAAACATCTTGAAGCGCCTGCTCGAACTCGTAGAGGTAGACGCGATGCCAGGGCAAGAAGCGCTCCCACCCATGCTGGCAGTGATTCTGGTGAATCAAAGCCATATTGTTATAGCTGCGCCGATCCTCCGGCCACTTGTTGAGGCGGTAGAGCTCGCGGAAGGCCCAGCGCAATTTCTCGTGCTGCGTATCCGACATGCAGTCGAGATTCATGCGCTGTTTGAGCTCGCCATAGCGGTAAGGGTATTCGTTCGGCGTGCCTTCGTAGACCTCGAAGCGGCGCGCCGCCGGCTCGACGTT
This sequence comes from Blastocatellia bacterium, assembly GCA_045807765.1. Taxonomy (GTDB): domain Bacteria; phylum Acidobacteriota; class Blastocatellia; order UBA7656; family UBA7656; genus DATENM01. The sequence continues at coordinate 8,604 of JBJMGU010000188.1, read as the reverse complement.
GGCCGCCTCGATCTTCACCAGCGCCGGCTCGGTCGTCTCGCCTTTGAGGTCGAAGGAAGTCAGGTGATCGGCAGCCGGGCAGCCATCATCGATCCAGTCGGCAATGAAGTTGATGTCGGCGACGGCGACCGCCTGGCCGCCCCAGAGCAGCGGCGGGAACTGCGAGCCATCGAAAGGCGGCTGGCCGCGCAGCCCTTTGATGAGGCCCGACCGGGCGCTGCGATTGGTCGCGGTCTCGCCGGTCGCCTCGTCAGAATGACAGCACGAATGGACAGCCGGATCGGGGGGCGCGATCATGCGCATGCCGTAGACTTCAACATTCAGGAATTGTGGTAGCGGCAGATGCCAGAAGTGGCCCTGCCCGTCATAATCCGCCGTGCTCTGGCCGGCGGCGTTGTCGAGTATCTGTTTGACCTGTTCGTAGCGAGTCGTCTGTGCCTTGTCCGCCATAATCCTTTTTCCTTTGCATTAGTGACCGTCGCGGGTCGGCGATTGGATGAGCGAGTTCACCTGCGGCTCGCCATCGCGCCCAAGTGACGGTCGTTCGCATGGCGCACATGGTTCATGTGCCGCGGGTGTTCGCTGCCACGCGCGCCAGATGGCGGCCCCGAGCAATGCGGCGATGCCGACATAGACCAGCGCTTGATTATCGAAAATGAACTTGCCGCCGAATACCGCGAGGCCGGCCAGCAGTCCCAGCAGAACCGAGCCATATCGCCGACCGCCGCCGCGCGGTAAAGCCAGAACGCCGACGGTAAGGCCGAGCCAGATGGCCGTGAGCGGTGGCAGCCAGGCGCGGTAAAACGGCGCGCTGACGGCGGCGGTCCCGACCGCGCCAAAGAACGCCATCAGACAGAAGGGGCATTTCGGCGCAACCGCGAGCAGAACTGAACTGACGACCATCCATCGGGTTCGCCGCTGATTCGACATAAGCCCTTTCTTGTGGCGCAAGCTGACCGCCTTGCGCCACTCGGCTACGCTAGTGATGCGAGTAAAGCGACCGCGCCGGCGCCACTTCCACGACCGTCATCATGCCGCGGTCTTCGTGCGCCAGGATGTGGCAATGCAGCACGTAGTAGCCTATGTAATCGACGAAGCGGCTGCGCATCTTGAAGTAGCCGGGCACCTGGACCGGCTGGCCTTGACTGTTCATCAAGGGATTATTGCCGGCGGCGTCGGTCGTCGGCGCATACCCCGAAGGGATCGGGAACGTGTCCCACCAGATCATGTTGGTCTGCGGCAACGGCGGCCCGCATGGCTTCCAGGATTCGGGATTGTTGGGGTCGAGGTAACACTGTCCCGGCGCCAGGTTGTTTGGGTGGAAGGCGTACTTGACCGCCTGCTTGTTGGTCTGCGGATCGATGTACGGCTTGCCTGTACTTGGATCAATCGGCGGCTTGCCGGTCTTTGGATCGATCAGCCCCTGATTGGGGTCGAACACTTCAACCACCTGGAATGGGTTGATGTGGATGTGGAAAGGGTGCGAGATCGGTGGCCCGTAGGTCGCGTTCAGCACTTTCCATTCCTCTGTCTGGTTCAGCAAGACGACCGCCCCGACTTCGCCGTTGAACTTCCTCCCATCGATGGTATGCGCCGACTGCATGGGCGGCGTCGAGGCAAAGGTGATTGTCTTGGTGCCCTTCACTTCACTCGCGGGAATGTCGGCGAGGAACAGCGGGAAGGTCGGCGCATGCGGGATGAACTGGGCGCCATTCGATTTGGGATCAGCCGCAGAGCCGGTTAAGACGACCGACAGCAACGTCAGCGGCTGCGCTGAACTCAAGTCCTGTGGGTCAACCTCATTCTTGATCATGACCGGGCAATCGCCGGGCTTGGCGCAGCCGGTGGTCGGCGCCTTGATCAGCAGATCGGCGCGGTTGCCCGCCGCAAGCAAAAACTGGCGGTTGAGATTGATGCTGTCGCTGTAGTTCGTGTCGTTGAACTGGACGCCGTCTTGCGCCAGTTGCTTCCATTGGAAATTCGCCGGCGGGCCGAGGAAATAGGTGCCGGCGCGCCCAGAGGTATTGACGAAGCGCCACATCTGCACCTCGCCGGGCCGCATGTGGATCACCGGCCAGTACTGGCCATTGACGGAGAGGTCCGGTCCCTTGTCTTGTTGGCCAGGGTTCGGCCCATTCGGATTGGCCTTGCGCATCAAGTTGGGAGAGGTGCCGAGCTGGTTAATCACCATCACCGGCTGGGTGCGCGTCCAGCCGTCGCCATAAAAGGCGTTCAGATCATCGTCGTACTGGCCTTCGATGATAAAAGCGCCCGTCATGCCGTTGGCGACGTTGATGGCGGTCGAGCCGTGCTTGTGGGCGTGATACCAGTGCGTCCCCGGCGCCTGGCCCATCATCAGGACGCGCGTGCTTTCGGGGTCCTCCGCGGTGCCGGCGCCCTGGTGCGCCGCATGGTTTACGGGCGGCGGGAAGACCGTCGCGGTGTACTGCGGCAGGCGGAAACAGTAGGGGAAAGCGCCGACGTAATACTGCGGCCAGGCCCCCTGTTGCAGTTGCCGCTCGTCAACCGGCCAGAGCTTTTTCGCGACGCTGCCATAGTTCTGTTCAAGCTGGGCGTCATAGAGCTTGAGCAGCCATTTCTGCTCGTCTGTCCAGGCGCTTGGCAGATCGTCCCAGGTCTTCGGCCACTGCCGCAACGGATTGAGGCTCAGCTCGGCCTCGCACTGCTTGAAGAACTCGCTGAATGGCTTTTCGACGCTCTCCGGGGTGACGATGGGCTTGCCGTTGACGCGCAGCGACGGGCGCACCTCGATGAAGACGTTGTCGCCGGTCGAATTCATGTTCGTGTGCGTGCCGTGAAAATGAATGTTGCCGGTGCTCGACCCATGGAAGCAGTCCGGGTAGCGATCCCCTGTGTTCCGCGGGTAGGCGCTGCTTTCGTCACAGCCGCCATTCCTGCCGGTTTCACCACGGTCGATGGTATCGCCGAAATTTGCCGGGTTGACCTGGTTGATGAAAGTGAGTTGCACCAGATCGCCGACCCGCGCGCGCAGCGTTGGCCCGGGCCGCGGCAGGGCGTAGGCCCCTTTCGAGAACGGCCCCGTAGGCACCGAAGCCATCGTCGGGGCGGTGCCCAGCTCGCGGAAAACCCGAATGTATTGCGGGGCGCATTCCGCCTTGCTCTGATCAGAGGGCGCTAAATTGGTGGACGAAATCGGCAACCGCATCGGAATCCATGCTTGCTCGTCGCTCAGCCTGATCGTGCCGCGCATTTTGCCGTCGGTTGTGCCGATCACCGGGACCGGAATCAACTTCTGGCCGTGCATCAATTCTTTCGGGCAGGGATTCGCTGGCGCCTGGGCTCGCGCCGGCGCGGCTTGCGACAGCAGCACGGCGATGATGGCCGCCGCCGTCAGCAGCCAGCTCGCCGCGCGCCCTTGTGGCCGGGACTGGTTCATCGTTCCTGGTTCACTTGCCGGTCGAACTGCTTTGCAACTGTCGAGCATTGACTCCTGCATGCGCATGGCAATCTCTCCTTGTTTGGCGTAGCCTATCGAACCTCGACGCCGCTCGCATGCCGAATCCCAAATCGTTTTGGCTCGGCATGATGAGCGCAGCGGTTGAGCGATGCCCGCCTCAACTGGTCGGGTAGGTACTGCCGTTGATCGTGCCACGCTCACTTTTGGCCGTCGGGTGCAGCTTGCAGCCATAGTAAACCGTCCAGGTAGGGGGTGGGCCTTCGGGCAGAAGCGGCTGCGTGACCACGTAGCTTGGCCGTGAGCTTCCCTGCGGCGGGATGGGATCGGAAAGATAATTCTCCGAGTCTCTCGGCACCGGGTCGGGGAGCAGCTTGTAGTTCGAGTCGGTCGGCCACGGCTGATGCGTATCGTTGGTGGTGTTGTTCCAGGTGACGAGGTCATTTTCCCGTGTGGGCAGCGCATCACCCGGCTGGTAGCCCTGAAGGTCTGGAACAAACGCCGCCCCCTTTTTGGTTGAAATGATTTTGATTGACCAGTCCGGCATAATCTTCTCCTCATCGTGGCTGGGCATTCAGCCAATTGACTTCGTCGCGGGCGCGCAAAGTTGCTTTGGATAGCTGCATCAGCCAACGCTCGCCAATGGGCCTGGGCGGCCTGGCATGTCGATTGCGAAGTTATGATGACGAGGCCGCATAAGGCCGCAAGCCATACGTCAATACACACGGACGGCGGGTGAGTTTTTATCCGCCTGCCGCAGCGGAACAACTTGGAGATGGAAATTCAGGTAATAAGACGCGCCGATACTACGCGAATCCCCTTACCTTGTCAATTAGTTTTTCTCGCTTTTAATCTGGGGCCAATTACTAAATAAAATAGCCAAAGTATCCAGGGCGGCGATGCCTCGACGATGGCCGGCAGGCGTCCCGGTTGCCCTCAGACAGGACGGCAAATCATCTCCCTTTTGCGCCTTGCCGGGGCGTGCTATAGTTATCCTGCCTTAGCAATCGTCAAATCAGGCGGGCCATAGTCCCGCCAGGCTCGGCGTCACAGACGCCCACCGATTGCCATCGCATCTTCCTCACAAAAACAAAAACCGTCTCGGCGACGCACCCCGCGCCAGAGGATGTTTAAGCAGGAGAATTCCCCAATGAGCGGCTCTCTCAGCACGGCGCAGCAGTATCTCGATAAAGGTCTCGTCTTTTATAACAAAGGCTGGCTCGACGAAGCGATCAACAGCTATCGCATGGCGATTCAGATGCGCGAGGGCAACTTCCCGCGAGCGCATTACCAGCTCGCCCGCGCCCTGCTCGACCTCGGCGACATTGACGGCGCGATTGAAGCCTTCCGTGCCTCTATCGAGCAGCAGCCTGATAATCCCGACGCCTATTACAGTCTCGGCATCACGCTGACCAGGCGCGGCCAGTATGCGGAATCAATAGACGCCTACCGCAAAGCCATTGAGCAGCGTGGCGGCAATCATCCGTGGGCTTATCACAATCTCGGATTGTCGCTGCTCAAGCGCGGCGAGCTGGACGACGCTGTCGCTTCATTCAATCAAGCCATCGAACAGCGCAATGGTGAGTTCCCGAAAGCCTGGCACCACCTCGGCGCGGCGCTCGCTCGCAAGGGCGATCTCGACGCTGCCGCCAATGCCTTGCGTAAGGCGCTCGATCAGCGCCACGGCAGCTATCCCGACACACAGTTCGAGCTGGGCCGCGTGCTGCTCGAAAAGGGTGATCTTGCGGCAGCCGCCGACAGCTTCCGCGCCGCCGTCCAACAACGCCGCGCGCCTTTCCCGCAGGCGCACCTTGAATTGAGCCGGGCGCTGTTCGGGCTCGGCCAACTCGACGACGCGATTGCCGAGAGCCGCGCCGCCATTCAAGAGCAGGCGGTCTATCCCGAAGCGCATTACGCGCTGGGCCGCGCTCTGTCGCGCAAAGGCCACCTGCAAGACGCCGTCGTCGCCTATCGCACAGCCATCAGCCAGCGCGATCATTTTCCCTGGGCTTATCACAAGCTCGGCGTCGCCCTCGCCCGTCAGGGCAATCTCAACGAGGCGGTCGAGGCGTTTCACAAAGCGCTCGAACAGAATCCACAGTTCCCGCGGGCTCACTATGATCTTGGCCTGGCGCTCTACAGCATCGGCAATGTTGCCGATGCCGCCACCGAGTTCAAGACCGCTATCGAGTTGCGCGGCGGCAGCTACCCGGACGCGCACTACGAGCTGGGCCGTATCTATGCCAGCGAGCAGAAATACGATCTGGCCATCGAAGCCTTCAAGACGGCGCTGGCGCAGAACGATCATTTCCCCGAAGCCTATCACGATCTCGGCTGTGCCTATTACGAGAGCAGCAAGCTCGAAGAATCGGTGACGGCTTTTCGCGAAGCCATCACGCAGCGCAATGGCGATTTCGCCCGCGCCCATCATAACCTCGGCCTGGCCTTAGCCGACCTCGGCCAGGGCGACGACGCCATCACCGAGTTTCGCGAAGCCATCAACCAGCAGGCCGTCTTCCCGCGCGCCTACCGTAACCTGGGCCGTGCGCTCTACCGTTCAGGCGATCTCGACGGCTCGATCACCGCTTTGCGCACCGCCATAGATCAGCGCAACGGCGAGTTTCCCGAAGCCTATCACGACCTCGGCCTCGCCTACTTCAGCAAAGGCATGCTTGACGAATCGATTGGCGCGCAGCGCAAAGCCATCGAGCAGTCGAAAGATTTCGCCGAAGCCTACTTCTGGCTCGGCACCGCTTACAACGCCAAGGGCGAAGTGCAGAGCGCCGTCGAAAGCTATCGCGGCGCCATTGCCAACCGGCGCGGCGCTTACCCTGAAGCGCACTACAGCCTCGGCTTGGCGCACGCCCGCAAAGGCGAGCTTGACGATGCCATCACGGCGTACCGTGCGGCGCTCGACGAAAACGAGAGCTTCCCGGCGGCGCATTATTCGCTGGGCGCGGCGCTGCTCGAAAAGGGCTCACTTGATGAATCGATCACCAGCCTGCGCCGGGCACTGGAATTGAATGACGAGCTGCCGTGGGCGCATCACCGGCTCGGCGTTGCCTATTATCAGATTGGCCAGCTCGACGATTCGATCACCGAGCTACGCCGCGCCGTCCAGCAGCAGCCCATCTTCCCCGATGCTTACTTGAACCTTTCGCGCTCTCTCTACGATTACGGCGATCTGAACGGCGTCGTCGAAACCTGCGAGAAAGTGATTGCGCAGCACGGCGACGAATTTCCCGAAGCGCATCACCGGCTCGGTCGCGCCCTCTACGAGCTGGGCGACCTGGATGCGGCGGCGACAGCTTTGCGCGCCGCAATCAAAGCCGATCCGAAGATGGCCGAAGCGCATCGTGACCTGGGCCGCGTTTACTACGACCTCGGCGACCTCGACAGCGCCATTGCCGCTTACCACGCTGCCATCCAGCAGCGGCCCACCTATCCGATGGCGCATCACGACCTCGGCCTGGCGCTTTATCAGAAGGGCGCGCTCGAAGATGCCGCCACGGCTTTGCGCCGCGCCACGACCGACGCCGCAGAGAAGTTCCCGGTCGCCTGGCACAACCTCGGCGTCACGCTCTATGACCTCGGCGAGCTGGACGACGCCATCGCCGCGCACCGCGCCGCCATCGAGCAACGCAATGGCAATTACGCCGAGGCGCATTACAATCTCGGCAACGCGCTCTACGAGCGCGGCGACCTGCCTGCTGCGGTCGAGGCGTACGAAACGGCGATCAGCCAGCAGCGCGGCAATTTCCCCGACGCGCACCGCAATCTCGGCAATGCCCTGGCGCGGCTCGGCGAGCTGGAACGCGCCGGCGAATCGCTCAACCGGGCGATGGCGCAAGGCGACGTAAGCGCCGACGCGCATCACGACCTTGGGCTGATTCTCTACGGGCGCGGCGAGCTGGACGCGGCAGTGCGCGAGTTCCGGCAGGCGCTCGACCTGCGCGAAGGCAGCGACGCCGAAGCGCACCGCAACCTGGGCCGGGCGCTCTACGAGATGGGAGCGCTGGCCGAAGCGCGTTCAGAGTTCGAGATTGCCATTGCCCAACGCGAAGGCGCCGGCACACAGAGCCGCGGTACGGGCCGTGTCGGTGTGACAACGATGGGATTCAGCCAGGACGACGAAACGCGCCCGATGAGCGATGCCGGCACGCGCACGCTGGGTGAAGATGAGATGGCCGCGCTGCTCGCCGCGCCGGGCACCGCCGACCTCGGCTCGCCCGCCGAAACTCTGACGCTAGGCACGCTGCCGCAGAATGGCGGGCCGAGTGGTACGACGCAAAGAATCTCTGCGCCGGCGATCAATGCGCCGCCGAGCTTTCCCGAAGCGCACGTTGATCTAGGCCGTGTGCTTTATGACCTGGGGCAAGGCCAGGACGCCATCGCCGAGTTCCGCAAAGCCATCGAACAGCGCGCCGGGCTGTTCCCGCGCGCTCATTACGAGTTGGGTCGCGCCTTGATTCGCGCAGGCCGCACCAACGAGGCGATGACCGAATTGCACAAAGCCATCGAGCAGCAGGGCGGCGCTTTCCCGGAGGCTTATTTTCAGATTGGCCAGTTGCAATCGCGGCAGGGCGATAAGGACTCGGCAGTGGACGCTTATCAAATGGCGATTGAGCAGTCGGGCGGCGTTTACCCCGAAGCCTATTATCAGCTAGGGCTCACGCACGTCCGCAGCCGCAACAACGAAGCGGCGGTGCAAGCCTATCGCACGGCGATTGAGCAGCGCAGCGGCTTCTACCCCGATGCCCATCAAGACCTGGGCCGCGTGCTCTACAGCCTGGGCAACCTCGAAGCCGCGAACGAAGAATATTCGACGGCGGTGCGTCAGCGAAATCCGCGCGCCGCGGTCGAATCGGCGAGCGGCAAGTCGGCGGCATCGTCCGCAGGGCCGCAGTCGTCGCGCCAGGATGCGGTCACCGAAGAGTTGCAGACAGGACTCAGACAAGCGCCCGCCGCCGCCGATGCCAGCAAAGTCGCGGCGACGACCGCGACGCTCGCCTCAGACGTGCTGCCCGACGAGATGGGATTGACCAAGGACGCCTTGCGCCCGGCAGCCGGCGAAGGCGACTGAGACAAGACACGGCGAAGGGGAGACGCGGGGACACGGAGACGCGGAGACGCGGCGAAGGAAAGAAGCGGAGACGGGTCGCGTAATC